>NZ_FPJC01000048.1:13436-17307 GCF_900119265.1 Pseudomonas sp. NFACC04-2 | reverse complement strand
GTGGCGTAGGTGGTGGTTTCGGTCGGGCCGTAGCAGTGCACCAGGCGCAAACCGGGCGCCAGGTCCAGCAAGCGCCGGAACGACGCCACATCGGCCCGTTCGCCGCCGCACAACAGGATCCGCAGGCCGCCGATGGCCTGGGGAATCAGTTGCACGTACTGGTTGAAGATCGCCGTGGTCACGAACAGCACCGTGACGCCCGAGTCCTCCAACACTTGGGCAAACCTTGACGGCTCAAGCAGGGTTTCATGGTCGATCACCACCACCTGCCCGCCATTGAGCAAGGCGCCCCAGACGTCCATGGTGCTGGCGTCGAACGCCGGGTTCGAGGCGAAGGCGATGCGGTCCTGCGCATTGAAGTCGGCGTAACCGTTGTTGATCACCAGGCGGCTGATGGCCCGGTGCGGCACCAGCACGCCCTTGGGCTGCCCGGTGGAACCCGAGGTGTACATGATGTAGGCGATCGACTCGCTGGACTGCGCCAAAGCCGGGTTGTGCGCCGCCCCTAGGCTGTCCAGCGTGTCCAGGTCGATGCGCGAGGCGCCCTCGGGCACGGTCTCGGTACTGAACGTCAGCAGGCACTTGGCCTGGCAGTCGTCGAGCATGAAGCCCTGGCGTTCCAGGGAGGCGTTGCGGTCCAGCGGCACGTAGGCCGCCGCGCACTTGAGGATCGCCAGTTGACTGGCCAGCAACTCGATGGAGCGTGGCAGCAGGATGGCCACGCAGTCGTCCGGTTGCACGCCAAGGCCGATCAGGTGATGGGCCAGGCGGTTGGCCTGCTCGTTCAGCTCCCCATAGCTCACTTGCCGCTGTCCGTGCACCGCTGCAATCGCCTGCGGCAGGTACGCGGCCTGGGCCTCGAACAGCGCCAAGACGGTTTGCTCGTGTGGATAGGCGCGCTGGGTGGCGTTGAAATCCTCCAGTAGCTGGTTACGTTCGCTTTGCGGCAGGATCTCCAAGCGGTTGAGTGGCGTCTGGGGCGCGTGTTCGAGGGCCTGCACCAGACTTTCCAGGGCCGTGTGCATGTAGGCGCAGATGCGCGCCGCACCGATGCCCTGCACTACCAGGGCGCTCAGCATGAAGCCATCGCCCAAGTCATCCACCGACAGGGTCAGTGGGTAATTGGTCCGCTCTTCGTTACTCAGGAACTCGATGCCCTGCCATGCGGCCTGGGTTTCATTCGAGACCTCGGCCGCTGCACTGGCGCTGTGCCGATAATTGAGCAGCGCGCTGAACAGCGGCAGCGGCGCAACCACGCCGCTGCAACGCTGGGCCAAGGCCAGCGAGGCGTGTTCATGGCCCAACAACCCGGTCAGCCGTGCGTGAGTGGCTTTCACCCCCTCGCGCACGCCTTGGCTGCTCACGTCGATCCGCAGCGGCAAGGTATTGATGAACATGCCCAGCGCCCGGTCGGCGCCATCGCCGCTCTGCATCCGGCCCAACAGGACCGTACCGAACACCACATCGTCCTTGCCTGACACACGCCCCAGTACCTGCGCCCAGGCCAGGTGGACCAGGCTGGCGGCACTCACGCCCAACTGCCGGGCTTGTGCCCGCAGACGCTGGCTCAACGTTGCCTCGACAACCTGGCGGGCCTGCTCGATGGCCTGTCCGTCGCCGCTCACGTCCTGCAAGCCGAACGGTAAGGTCGGCTCGTCGACATCGGCGAGCATCTCGCGGAAGAACCCTTCGTGCTCTTGTTGACTCACCCCCAGGCGCGCCTGTGCCACATAGTTGCGGTACGGCATCGCCACGGGCAGTTGGTCGGCCTGGCCCAGCAGGTGCGCCTGCATCTCGTGCTGCACCACTTCCAACGCCGTGTGGTCGAGGGCCATATGGTGGAACAACAACACCGCGACCCAACGCTGGTTGAGCGCGTCTTCGGCAAAGACCAGCCGCATCAGCGGGGCCTGGGTGATGTCCAGCCGGTAGTGTTGCGGGTCGAAACGCTCCTGCAACTGCGCCGCGATCTCGCCCTTGGCAATGTCCAGGGCGATCTCTTCCAGATGCAGCTTCGCTTCGCGCCACACCACTTGGATCGGCGCGTCGAAGCCTTGCCACACCACACTGGTGCGCAGGATGTCGTGCCGATCGATGACGTATTGCAGCGCGTCCACAAACGCCGCCAAGCGGTCGCGACTCTGCAGTTCGAACACGGTTTTCAGCACATAGGGGTCGCCCTGCTCGGCGGCCAGGTGATGGTAGAGAATACCGTCCTGCAACGGTGCCAGCGGGTAGATGTCCTGCACGTTCGGCGCCCCTCCTGGCACCGTCGCCACGACCCGGTCAATGGCCGCCTGATCAAGCTGAATCAGCGTGAGCATGTCCGGGGTGATCCGTTCACAGGCCGGGGCAATCCGGTTCACCGGGACATCCACCTCCCGGCCACTGCCGATGGCCGCGCCCAGTGCGGCCAGGGTCGGCTGGCTGAACAGCACCCGCACGTCGGCGCTCAAGCCGACCTGGCGCATGCGTTCGATCAGCGTGACCGCCAACAGCGAATGGCCGCCCAGTTCGAAAAAATTGTCGTGGCGACCCACTTGGTCAACCCTGAGCAGCTCGGCCCAGAGTTGTGCCAAGAGTTGCTCGACCTCGCCTTGCGGCGCTTCATATTCACGGCTGACGTAAGCATCGCTGTCCGGCGCCGGCAGTGCACGGCGGTCGAGCTTGCCGTTGGCGGTCAACGGCAATGTGTCGAGGCGAACGTAGGCCACCGGAATCATGTAGTCGGGCAATTGCCCCTGCAAATGCATACGCAGGGTCTCGATGTGCGGCGCAACGTCCAGGTCCCGCGGCGTGAAGTACGCCACCAGGCGCTTCTCACCTGGGACGTCTTCGCGCATCAGCACCACGACCTCCTTGACGTCATCATGTTCGGCCAACCGGGCTTCGATCTCGCCCAGTTCGATGCGGAAACCACGGATCTTCACCTGGTCGTCGTTACGCCCCAGGTAATCCACCGTGCCGTCCGCGCGCCAGCGCGCCAGGTCGCCGGTGCGGTAGAGCAAGGCACCGGGATCGGAACTGAACGGGTCGGCGATAAACTTCTCGGCGGTCAGCTCGGGACGGTTCAGATACCCCTTCGCCACGCCCTCGCCACCGATGTACAGCTCGCCGGCCACGCCGATGGGCACCGGCTGTTGGTTGGCATCCAGCACATAGACACGGGTGTTGCCGATCGGACGACCAATCGGGATTCCGCCCTCGCCCACGCGGGTGATCTCGTGGGTGGTGGTAAACGTGGTGGCTTCGGTCGGACCATAACCGTTGAGCAGGTGCAGCGGCGCGCCTTCCTTCAGGACTCGGCCGATCACTGCTGGGTCGAGTACATCGCCACCGACGATCAGGTAGCGCAATTGGGCGAACGCCGTCATCAGCCCGGCAGCGTATTGATGGAACAGGCCCGCGGTCATCCACAGCACGTTGACCGATTGCTCTTGCAGCAGCGCCGCAAAACGCACTTGCGTCAGCAACACGTCCTGGTCGACCACCACCACGCAACCGCCATTGAGCAACGGTGCCCAGACGTCCAGGGTGCTGGCGTCGAAGGCCGGGTTGGAGGCGAAGGCCACCCGGTCCTGGGCGTTGAAGTCGGCGTAGCCGTTATTGATCACCAGTCGGTTGATCGCCCGGTGCGGCACCCGCACGCCTTTCGGGGTGCCGGTGGAGCCGGAGGTGTACATGATGTAGGCCACCGATTCGCCGTCTTGCGTCAGGTGGAGGTTATCGGCGGACTCATTGAAGACCAGCGTATCCAGAGCCACCCGTTGCGAGGCTTCAGGCGCTACCGCTGTACTCGACGTCAGCACGACCTGTGCCCCGCTGTCCTGCACCATGAACTGCTGACGCTCCAGCGGCGCGCTGACATCCA
>NZ_FPJC01000048.1:7385-11506 GCF_900119265.1 Pseudomonas sp. NFACC04-2 | reverse complement strand
GCGATCGATCACCACTTGCAGTGCGCCGATGAAGGCATCGAGGCGTTCACGGTTGTCGAAGGCGAATTGCGATTGCAACACATAGGGGTCGCCCTGCTCGGCGGCCAGGTGGTGATAGAGGATGCCTTCCTGCAACGGCGCCAGCGGATAGATGTCCTGCACGTTGCGCGCACCACCGGGAACGGTGGCGACGAGGCGGTCGATGGCGTCCTGGGACAGGTTGATCAGGGGTAATAGGTCCGGGGTGATGTATTCACAGTCCAAAGGAATCAGGTTCGCCGGCACGCTGACTTCCCTGCCGCTGCCAATCGCCGCGGCCAGTGCGGCCAGGGTCGGTTGGCTGAACAGCACGCGCACGTCGGCGCTCAAGCCGGCCTGGCGCATGCGTTCGATCAGCGTGACCGCCAGCAGCGAGTGCCCGCCCAGTTCGAAGAAGTGGTCGTGGCGCCCCACCTGCTCGACCTTCAGCACGTCCGCCCAGATTCGTGCCAGGGTCTGTTCCACCTTGCCCAGCGGTGCTTCATATTCGCGAGAGGCATAGGCCTCGGCATCCGGCGCCGGGAGCTCACGGCGATCCAGTTTGCCGTTGGCGGTCAGCGGGAAGGCTGGCAGGACCACGAACGCGCTGGGCAGCATGTAATCGGCCAACACGCTCGACAATTGTCCCCGCAAGTCGTGTACCGACAAGGTCACGCCCGGCTCGGGGATCACATACCCCACCAGGCGCTTGGGACCGGCATCGTCTTGCCGCGCCAGCACGACCGCGTCTTTCACGCCTGGGCATTGGCCCAATCGTGCTTCGATCTCGCCCAACTCGATACGAAAACCACGGATCTTCACCTGGTCGTCGTTGCGCCCCAGGTAATCCACCGTGCCGTCCGCGCGCCAGCGCGCCAGGTCGCCGGTGCGGTAGAGCAAGGCACCGGGATCGGCATTGAACGGGTCGGCGACGAATTTCTCGGCGCTCAGCTCTGGGCGATTCAAATACCCTTTCGCCACACCATCGCCACCGATGTACAACTCGCCGGCCACGCCGATGGGCACTGGCTGACGATTGGCGTCCAGCACGTAGACGCGGGTGTTGCCAATCGGACGACCGATGGGAATACCACCCTCGCCCACGGCCTTGATCTCATGGGTGGTGGTAAACGTGGTGGCTTCGGTCGGGCCGTAGCCGTTGAGCAGATGAGCCGGCGCGCCTTCTTTCAGGACGCGGCCAATCACCGCTGGGTCGAGTACATCGCCACCGACGATCAGGTAGCGCAATTGGGCGAACGCCGTCATCAGCCCCGCGGCGTACTGATGGAATAGACCGGCCGTCATCCACAACAAGCTGACCGATTGTTCGAGCAGCAGCGCGTGGAAATCCGCCTGGGACAACAGCACATCCTGGTCGACCACTACCACGCAACCGCCATTGAGCAACGGCGCCCAGACGTCGAGGGTGCTGGCGTCGAAGGCCGGGTTGGAGGCGAAGGCCACCCGGTCCTGGGCGTTGAAGTCGGCGTAGCCGTTATTGATCACCAGTCGGTTGATCGCCCGGTGCGGCACCCGCACGCCTTTCGGGGTGCCGGTGGAGCCGGAGGTGTACATGATGTAGGCCACCGATTCGCCGTCTTGCGTCAGGTGGAGGTTATCGGCGGACTCATTGAAGACCAGCGTATCCAGAGCCACCCGTTGCGAGGCTTCAGGCGCTACCGCTGTACTCGACGTCAGCACGACCTGTGCCCCGCTGTCCTGCACCATGAACTGCTGACGCTCCAGCGGCGCGCTGACATCCAGTGGGACATAAACGCCGGCGCATTTGAGAATCGCCAGTTGGCTGACCAGCAGCTCGAGCGAACGCTCCAGCGCAATCGCCACTCGATCGCCCGGTTGCACACCGAGGCCAATCAAATGACGGGCCAGGCGATTGGCTCGCTGGTTCAATTCGGCGTAGGTCAGGCTGTGGGCGTCATGCACGGCGGCAATGGCTTGCGGACGCTCGTTGGCCTGCGCCTCGAACAGGCCATGGACGGTCCTGTCCTGGGGATAGTGTCGGGTGGTGGCGTTGAAGTCGGTCAGTACCTGATGACGCTCGGCTTGCGGCAGTACCGCCAGCGTTTGCAAGCGTGATGTCGGGGCGGATTCCAACGCCGTTGCCAGGCTTTGCAGCGCGGTCGCCATGTAGGCACAGACACGCTGCGCACCGACACCGCTCGTGGCCAGCACGGTCAGGGCGAAATCTTCACCCAAGTCGTCGATACACAGCGTCAATGGGTAGTTGGTACGTGCTTCGCCACCCAGCGTCTCAATGCCCTGCCAGGCCAGCAGCGCCGCTTCTGTATCGGCCTGTTCGCTGGAGTTGCGGTAGTTCAGCAAGGCGCTGAACAGTGGCATTGGCGCAGCCACGCCGCTGCAACGCTGGGCCACTGCCAGCGAGGCGTGCTCGTGGCCCAACAGTGCGGTCAATTGTCCGTGGACCGCCTTGACGCCGGCCTTGACGGCCTGGTCGCCCACGCTCACACGAAGGGGCAAGGTGTTGATGAACATGCCCAACGCCCGGTCAGCGCCCTGGCCGCCCTGCATCCGGCCCATCAGCACGGTACCGAACACCACGTCCTGCTTGCCGGACGCCTGCCCCAGGACTTGCGCCCAGGCCAAGTGATGCAAACTGGCGACGCCCACGCCCGACTGGCGTGCCAGGCGCCGCAGCCGACGACTCAAGTCGCCGTCGAGCACCAGGCTCGCATCCTCGATGTCATGGCCATCACCCTGCACCTGCTGCAAACCGAACGGCAGCGTGGGTTCGTCGACATCACCCAACATGTCACGGAAGAACCCTTCCTGCGCTTCACGATCCACACCCAGGCACGCCTGGGCCACGTAGTTGCGATACGGTACCGGGACGTCCAATTGACCGGCCTGCCCCAGCAGGTAGGCCTGCATCTCGCTCTGTACGACTTTCAGCGCCGCATGATCGAGGGCGATGTGATGGAACAACAGCATCGCTACCCAGCGCTGGTTGGGCTTGTCTTGGGCAAAGGCCAGGCGCATCAGCGGTGCCTGGGTCATGTCCAGGGCATAGTGCCGAACGTCGAAACGATGCTGCAGCTGTTGGGCGATCGCTCCGGCCTGTGGGTCCAGCACCAGTTCTTCAAGCCCCAGCCGCGCTTCGCGCCAGACCACTTGTCGAGGCCCGTCGAGACCTTCCCAGAGGATGGCGGTGCGCAAGATGTCGTGGCGGTCAATGACGCTTTGCAGGGCCTGGGTGAACGCGTCGAGGCGTTCGCGGCTGTCAAAGGCAAACTGCGTGTGCAGCACGTAGGGATCGCCCTGCTCTGCCGACAGGTGATGGTAAAGAATGCCTTCCTGCAGCGGTGCCACCGGGTAGATGTCCTGCACGTTGCGTGTACCACCCGGCACTGTCGCCACGAGACGGTCGATGGTCGCCTGGGACAGGTTGGCCAGCGGCAGCAGCTCGGGGGTGATGCGTTCGCAGTCCAGCGCAATCAGGTTCGCCGGAACGCTGATCTCCTTCCCGCTGCCGACAGCGGCCGCCAGCGCGGCCAGGGTGGGCTGGCCGAACAGTACGCGCACGTCGGCGCTCAAGCCGGCCTGGCGCATGCGCTCGATCAGCGTGACCGCCAGCAGGGAATGGCCGCCCAGTTCGAAGAAATGGTCGTGGCGGCCCACGCGTTCGACCTTGAGCACGTCTTGCCAGAGCTGCGCCAGGGTGGTTTCGGTTTCGCCTTGCGGGGCTTCATAGCCACGCGTCACTAGCGCATCGAGGTCCGGCGCCGGCAAGGCCTTGCGGTCGAGCTTGCCGTTCGGCGTCAGTGGCAAGGCATCCAGGCGCACGTAGGCGACGGGCACCATGTAGGCCGGCAGTTGCGCTTGCAGGTGCGTGCGCAGGGCTTCGATGTCTATTGTTTCGTCTGGCGAGTGCTGGGTGAAATACGCGACCAGGCGCTTGTCGCCCGGTACGTCTTCACGGGCCAGGACTACGGTTTCCTTGATGTCTGGAGCCTGGGCGAGCTTGGCCTCGATCTCCCCCAGTTCGATGCGGAAACCGCGGATCTTCACCTGGTCATCGTTACGGCCCAGGTATTCGATGTTGCCGTCCGCCAGGTAGCGGCCCA
>NZ_FPJC01000048.1:0-5455 GCF_900119265.1 Pseudomonas sp. NFACC04-2 | reverse complement strand
GCTGGGTCGAGTACATCGCCACCGACGATCAGGTAGCGCAATTGGGCGAACGCCGTCATCAGCCCCGCGGCGTACTGATGGAATAGACCGGCCGTCATCCACAACAAGCTGACCGATTGTTCGAGCAGCAGCGCGTGGAAATCCGCCTGGGACAACAGCACATCCTGGTCGACCACTACCACGCAACCGCCATTGAGCAACGGCGCCCAGACGTCGAGGGTGCTGGCGTCGAAGGCCGGGTTGGAGGCGAAGGCCACCCGGTCCTGGGCGTTGAAGTCGGCGTAGCCGTTATTGATCACCAGTCGGTTGATCGCCCGGTGCGGCACCAGCACGCCTTTCGGGGTGCCGGTGGAGCCGGAGGTGTACATGATGTAGGCCACCGATTCGGTGCTTTGTATCAGCCGCAGGTCATGGTCCGCCTCGGTCTCCAGGACCACGCTATCCAGATCCACACGGGCAACCCCCTCAGGCACCGCCATCGCGCTCAGGGTCAGAAGCGTCCGGGCACCGCTGTCGCGCACCATGAAATCCTGACGTTCGAGCGGTGCGCTGACGTCCAGCGGCACGTAGACCGCGGCGCACTTGAGAATCGCCAGCTGGCTGACCAGCAGCTCGACCGAGCGTTCCAGCATAATCGCCACGCGATCGCCCGGTTGCACCCCCAGGCCAATCAAATGACGGGTCAGGCAATTGGCTCGGCGGTTCAACTCGACGTACGTCAGGCTGTGGCCGTTGTGCACAACCGCGGTTGCTTCCGGATGCTCCTTGGCCCGTGCCTCGAACAGGCCATGGACGGTCCTGTCCTGGGGATAGCTGCGGGTGGTGGCGTTGAAGTCCACCAGCAATTGCCGACGCTCGGCCGGCGGCAGGATCGACAGGCTGTGCAACGGCGTCGCCGGAGCCTGTTCCAGCGCTTCGACCAGATGCTCCAGGGCAATGTTCATGTAGACACATATCCGCTGCGCGCCGACCCGCGGCACTGCCAGCGCCGACAAGTGGAAATCTTCGCCCAGGTCATCTACCGACAAGGTCAGCGGGTAGTTGGTACGCTCTTCGTTGCTCAGCAGTTGAATACCGTCCCAGGCCACCAAGGCGTCGCTTGAGGCAACGCCTGGGGCACTGTGCCGATAATTGAGCAAGGCATTGAACAGCGGCATCGGTGCGACCACGCCGCTGCAACGCTGGGCCAACGCCAGCGAGGCGTGTTCGTGCCCCAGCAGGCCGGTCAGGCGAGCGTGGGTGGCTTTTACGCCGTCACGCACGCCTTGGGCTCCGACGCCCACCCGCAATGGCAAGGTATTGATGAACATGCCCAATGCATGGTCAGCGCCGTCGCCGCCCTGCATCCGCCCCATCAGCACCGTGCCAAACACAACGTCCTGCTTGCCGGACACCTGCCCCAGCACTTGCGCCCAGGCCAGGTGATGCAGGCTCGCGGCGCTCACGCCCAACTGACGGGCCTGGGCCCGCAGTCGGCGGCTCAGGTCGGCAGGCAGGCTCAGTCCGGCCTCTTCGATATCGCTGCCATCGCCACGTACGTCCAGCAAGCCGAACGGCAATGTCGGTTCGTCGACATCACTCAACATGTCGCGGAAGAACCCTTCGTGCTCTTCACGGCTCACGCCCAAGCGGGCCTGGGCCACGTAATTGCGGAACGGCACGGCTTGGCCCAGTTGCTCGGCCTGGCCCAGCAGGTGCGCCTGCATCTCGTGCTGCACCACTTCCAGCGCCGTGTGGTCGAGGACCATGTGATGGAACAACAACATCGCCACCCAGCGTTGATTGGCCGGGTCGTGGGCGAAGGCGATGCGCATCAACGGCGCCTGCTGCATGTCCAGACGGTAATGCAGCGTGTCGAAGCGCTCGCGCAACTGCCCGGCGATATCGCCCGCCTCGGCGCTCAGCGCCAATTCTTCCACCGCCAGTTGCGCTTTGCGCCAGACCACTTGCACCGGCTCGTCCAGACCTTCCCAGACCACCGAAGTACGCAGGATGTCGTGGCGATCGATGACGCCCTGCAGAGCCTGGGCAAACGCCTCCAGCCGCTCGCGATCCGAGACGGTGAACGTGGCCTGCAACACATAGGGATCCCCCGTGTGCGCAGCGATGTGATGATAAAGAATACCTTCCTGCAACGGCGCCAACGGGTAGATGTCCTGCACGTTGCGCGCACCACCGGGCACCGTCTCCACAAGACGATCGATGTCTTGCTGGTCCAACGCCACCAAGGGCAGCATCGACGGCGTGATCCGGGTGCACCCCAGCAGAATGCCGTTGTCCGGCACCGCGACCTCGCCGCCACTGCCGACTGCGGCGGCCAGCGCCGCGAGCGTTGGCTGGCTGAACAGCACCCGCACGTCCGCCGACAAGCCGAGCTGGCGCATCCGGCCAATCAGGCTGACGGCCAACAGCGAGTGTCCACCCAGCTCGAAGAAATGGTCATGACGGCCCACGCGTTCGACCTTGAGCAAGTCTTGCCAGATCTGCGCCAGGGTGGTTTCGACCTCGCCTTGTGGGGCTTCGTAGCCACGGGTGATCAGCGCGTCGAGGTCCGGCGCCGGCAGGGCCTTGCGATCGAGTTTACCGTTGGGGGTCAGTGGCAAGGCATCCAGGCGCACGTAGGCGACGGGCACCATGTAGGCCGGCAGCTGCGCTTGCAGGTGCGTGCGCAGAGCTTCGATCTCTACTGTTTCGTCCGGCGAGTGTTGGGTGAAATAAGCCACCAGGCGCTTGTCACCCGGCACGTCTTCACGGGCCACGACCACAGTTTCCTTGATGTTTGGAGCCTGGGCGAGTTTGGCTTCGATCTCCCCCAGCTCGATACGAAAACCGCGGATCTTCACCTGATCGTCGTTACGGCCCAGGTATTCGATGTTGCCGTCCGGCAGGTAGCGGCCCAGGTCGCCAGTGCGATACATGCGCGCATTTTGAGCCGTGCTGAATGGATCTTTCAGGAAGCGCTCGGCCGTCAGGTCATTGCGGTTCAAATAACCACGAGCGACCCCGGCACCACCGATGTAGATTTCGCCCGGAACGCCCAGTGGCACGGGTTGTTTGTGCTCGTCCAACAGGTAGAACTGGGTGTTCGCCACCGGTTTGCCGATGTGCGCGGCAAATCCATCTTCGCGGGCCATCGACACCCAGCTTGAGTAAGTCGTGGTTTCCGAAGGGCCGTAGAGGTTGCACAGGCGTTTGACCTGGGTCTGTTCAAACAAGGTTTCCACCAGGCTGCGCTTCAAAGCTTCGCCAGCGACGTTGACCGTATCGACGCCCTCGCCCAATCCGCCGGACTCCAGCAAGGCCTTGAGCGCCGAGGGCACGGTGTTGATCAGGGTGATGTCGTGCTTGCCCTGTTGCAGTTCCAGCACATTAGTGACCACTTCGATGCTGCCGCCCGAGGTCAGCGGCGCGAAGCACTCGTAGACCGCCAGGTCGAAGTTCAACGAAGTCGAGAACAGGGTTTTCGACAACGTGGCGTCATCGAACGAACGATGGGCCCAGGTCAGGAAGTTCACCGTGTTGCGGTGTTCGATCATCACGCCTTTAGGCAGACCGGTCGAACCCGAGGTGTAGATGACATAGGCCAGGTGCGAAGACGTCAGCTCAGCCACTTCAGGATTTTGGACGGACTCGTCCTGCCAATCGCCACTATCGAGATTGATCACCGGCATCGAGGCTGCGGCCAGCAATCCAAGGGTCGCCGTCTGCGCCAACACCGCCGCCGGCGCACTGTCTTCCAGCATGTAGGTGATGCGATCAAGCGGATACGCCGGATCCAGCGGCACATAACCGCCGCCGGCCTTGAGAATCGCCAGCAACCCCACGACCATGTCGATGCCACGCTCGACACAGATCGCCACCCGCGAATCGGGCTGTACACCCTGCTTGCGCAGGTAATGGGCCAAGCGGTTGGCCCGTTCGTTCAACTCGCGGTAGTTCAGGCGCTGTTCGCCACGGACCACCGCCACCGCCTCCGGCGTACGCTGGACCTGCTCTTCAAACAATCCATGAATCGTTTGCTGATGCGGATAATCCGCCTCGGTGGCGTTGAACGTCACCAGCAATTGCTCCAGTTCCGCTGCGGGCAAGATCGACAGACGATACAGCGCCGCCTGTGGCGTCTGTTCCAGTGCCTGCACGAGCGTTTGCAATGCCGCGTGCATATAAGCGCAAATCCGTTGGGCACCAATCTGTTGCCCGACCAGCACCGTCAGGTTGAAACCGGTCCCCAGGTCATCGACGTTCAATGTCAGCGGGTAATTGGTCCGTTCTTCACCACCCAGCGCCTGCATACCGTTCCAGGCCGACGATGCTTCGTTCGACGCCGTCGTGGCACCATGGCGGTAATTGAGCAAGGCACTGAACAACGGCAACGGTGCCGCTACGCCACTGCAACGTTGGGCCAGCGCCAGCGAGGCATGCTCGTGTCCCAGCAAGGCAGTCAGTTGCCCATGGACAGCCTTGACCCCAGCCTTGACGCCTTGCTCGCCCAGACTCACGCGAAGCGGCAGGGTGTTGATGAACATCCCCAGCGCCCGATCGGCGCCCTCGCCGCCCTGCATGCGGCCCATCAGTACCGTACCGAACACCACCTCCTGCTTGCCGGATACCTTGGCCAGTACTTGCGCCCACGCCAAGTGCACCAGGCTGGCGGCACTCACCCCCAGTTGACGCGCCTGGGCCCGCAGACGCAGGTCCAAGGCACCCTCCACCGCTTGGCTGGTCTCTTCGATGTCGTGTCCGCCAGCCTGTACATCCTGCAAATTGAATGGCAGCGTTGGCTCGTCGATATCGCCGAGCATGTCGCGGAAAAACGCCTCATGCTCTTCGCGATCCACACCCAGTCGTGCCTGGGCCACGTAGTTGCGATAGGGCACCGCTTCGGCCAATTGCCCGGCCTCACCCAGCAGGTGCGCTTGCATTTCGTGTTGCACCACTTCCAGCGCCGTATGGTCCAGGGCGAGGTGATGGAACAACAATGTCGCGACCAGGCGATGATTGGCCTCGTCCCTTCCATAAGCCAGGCGCATCAGCGGTGCCTGAGCGATGTCCAGGCGGTAATGCCGCGAGTCGAAACGCTGGCGCAGTTGCTCAGCGACATCGCCAGCGACCGGATCGAGATCGAGCGTTTCGAGGTGCAGCCTGGCCTCACGACGGACCACTTGCATGGGCTCGTCCAGGCCTTCCCATACAATACTGGTGCGCAAGATATCGTGACGATCAATGACGCTTTGCAGGGCCTGGGTGAACGCGTCGAGGCGTTCGCGGCTGTCAAAGGCAAACTGCGCCTGCAGCACGTAGGGATCGCCTTGTTCGGCGGCCAGGTGATGATAAAGAATGCCTTCCTGCAGCGGCGCCAACGGGTAGATGTCCTGCACGTTGCGTGTACCACCCGGCACTGTCGCCACGAGACGGTCGATGGTCGCCTGGGACAGGTTGGCCAGCGGCAGCAGCT
>NZ_FPJC01000018.1:0-120340 GCF_900119265.1 Pseudomonas sp. NFACC04-2 | reverse complement strand
GCCCAATCCATCACCGGCATCGACCCGCAACGCATCGCCGCCTACCTCGCCCAAGCCGTCGCCGCGCTGGTCGAAGCCCTTGAACAGGCTCCCGAACGCCTCGCCAGCGATCTGGACGTGCTCCCTGAAACCGAGCGGCAATTGCTGCTGGCGGACTTCAACCACACCGCCACGGATTTCGGCACGGCGCAACCGATCCAGCACCTGTTCGAAGCCCAGGTCCAGGCCAACCCCGACGCCGTGGCCCTGGTCTGCGAACAGCAACAACTGACCTACCGCCAGCTCAACCGTCGCGCCAACCACCTGGCTCGGCAGTTGCTCGAACTCGGTGTCGAACCTGATCAGCGCGTGGCGATCTGTGCCGAACGCAGCCTGGACATGATCGTCGGCCTGCTCGGCGTGCTCAAGGCCGGTGCCGCCTACGTACCCATCGACCCGGCCCATCCCGCCGAGCGCATGGCGTTCATGCTCCAGGACAGTCAGCCTCGGGCTTTGCTGACCCAAGCGGCCCTTACCCTGCCGTCCGGGGATCTACCGGTGTTCTTGCTCGACACAAGCGGTTCGCTGCAAGCAGCAGACGATGCGACGTTCGATGTGAACCCGCAGGTATCGGGCCTTACGGCCGAGCACCTGGCCTATGTGATCTACACCTCCGGCTCCACCGGCCAGTCCAAGGGCGTGATGGTCGAGCACCGCTCGGTGTTCAACTTCTGGCAGGTGCTGACCCGCACCACCCACCAGCATTGCCCAACCCCGGCCACCGTGGCCCTGAATGCCGGGTTCTTCTTCGACATGTCGATCAAGGGCATCTCCCAGCTGTTCTCCGGCCATCGGCTGGTGATCATCCCGCAACTGATCCGCGCCAGCGGCCACGAGTTGCTGGACTTCCTCGAACAGCACCAGGTGCACGCCTTCGATTCCACGCCGTCGCAACTCGACACCCTGCTCGCCGCCGGCCTGCTGGAACGCCAAAGCTACCAACCCGTCAGCGTGCTGCTCGGTGGCGAGGCCATCAATGCCGCGACTTGGGAGAAACTGCGCAACTGCCCGAGCATTCGCTTCTACAACATGTACGGCCCGACCGAATGCACGGTGGACGCCACCATCGACCTGATCCGTGACCTGGGCGAGCGTCCGAGCATTGGCCGGCCGATTGCCAACGTCCAGGTGCACGTGCTTGACACCCACGGCCAACCGACGCCACTGGGCGTGGCCGGTGAGCTGCACATCGGCGGCACCGGCGTGGCCAGGGGTTACCTGAACCGGCCGGAGCTGAGCGCCGAGCGATTCATCGCCGACCCGTTCAGCACCGAACCGAACGCACGCTTGTACAAGACCGGCGACCTCGGTCGATGGCTGGCCGATGGCACGCTGGAATACCTGGGCCGCAACGATTTCCAGGTGAAGATCCGTGGCTTCCGTATCGAATTGGGTGAAATCGAAAATGCACTGGTGGCCTGCCCGGGCATCCGCGAGGCCGTGGTGATCGCCCGAGAAGACAGCCAAGGCGATTCGGAGAGCAAGCGCCTGGTCGCCTATGTCTGCGGCGAGCCGGTCCCGGCCGAGCAGCTGCGCAGCGCGCTATTGAACGATCTACCCGAATACATGGTGCCCAGTGCCTTCGTGCACCTCAACGCCCTGCCCCTCACCGCCAACGGCAAGCTCGACCGCCGCGCCCTGCCGGCGCCCGGCCAGGAATCCCTGGCGAGCAAAACCTACGAGGCGCCCCAAGGCGACACTGAAATCGCCATTGCCGAGATCTGGAAAGGATTGCTGCATCTGGATCAGGTCGGCCGTCACGACGGCTTCCTCGAGCTGGGTGGGCATTCGCTGCTCGCCGTACAGTTGCTCTCGCGACTGCGACGCAAGCTGGGTGCACGGGTGACCTTGCGCGAATTGTTCGACGCGCCGACCGTGCGTGGCCTCGCCGCCCTGGTGCACGGCGCATCGTCAACTGAATCGGTCTCGATTCCATTGGCCAATCGTTCGGGACGACTGCCGCTGTCCTTCTCCCAGCAACGGCTGTGGTTCCTCGATCATCTGGATCACGCGGCGGGTGCCGCTTATCACCTGCCCCTGGCCCTGCGCTTGACCGGTTCGCTGGACAAAGCGGCGCTGCAGGCAACCCTCGACCGCCTGGTAGCACGCCACGAAACCTTGCGCACGCGATTCGAATTGGTGGACGACGAGCCAGTGCAAAAAATCGCCCCGACCGACTACGGTTTCCGCCTGGAGCAGCAGGACCTGCGTGCAATGGCCCCCGCTGAACGTCAGGCCACGCTCGAGCATCTCGGCCAGATCAACGCCACACAGTTGTTCGACTTGCACAGCGGGCCACTGATGCGCGGCCACCTGGTGCAAGTGGCCGATGACGAACATGTGCTGTTCATCACCTTGCATCACATCGTTTCCGATGGCTGGTCCAACAGCGTGCTGGCTCACGAGGTCAGCGTGCTCTACAGCGCCTTCACCCAAGGCCAGAAAGACCCGTTGCCGCCCCTGGCGCTGCAGTACGTGGACTATGCCGCCTGGCAACGACAATCCCTTGAAGGCCCGGCGCTGCAAACGCAGATCGACTTCTGGCGACAACACCTGGAAGGTGCGCCCGTGCTGCTGAACCTGCCGCTGGATCGTCCACGCCCGGCGATACAGCGGTATACCGGCGGCATCATCGAGTGCAGCTTTTCGCCCACCCTCAGCGCCGATCTGCGTGCATTCAGCCAGGCCCGGGGCACCACGTTGTTCATGGTGCTGCTGGCGGGCTGGTCAGTGTTGATGAGCCATCTGAGCGGCCAGGCGGATGTAGTGGTCGGCACGCCGGTGGCCAACCGTCAGCGTCCGGAGCTGGAGGCCTTGATCGGTTTCTTCGCCAACACCCTGGCGTTGCGAGTCTCCACCGAGCGTGATACCCGCATCGACGAGCTGCTGGGGAAAATCAAGAACCTGACCCTGGCCGCCTACAATCACCAGGACCTGCCCTTCGAACAGGTGGTGAGCGCCCTGCAACCGACTCGCAGCATGAGCCACAGCCCGTTGTTCCAGGTGATGTTGAGCCTGGACAACACGCCACCGGCACCGTTGCAGTTGCCCGGGCTCGAGGTGCAAACCCTGGGGAGCCCCCACAACACCACGCAGTTCGACCTGTCACTGTCGCTGATCGACAATGGCGAACGCATCGCTGGCAGCCTGCAATACGCCAACGATCTGTTCGACCTACACACCGTGCAGAACATCGCCGGATTATTTGCCAAGGTCCTGGAAAACCTGGTGAGCGACGCGCAGCAATCCATCGGCCAGTTATTGCAGGGCACGCCGCCGCTGGAGCGCTCGGTCAATGCCGTCGTCCAGCCCGTCAGCGCTGAAGACGGTCCTGTGCCGCTGCCTTTTGAAGCGCCTCAAGGGGATACCGAGATCGCCATCGCGGCTCTCTGGCAGGACCTGTTCAAACAGGAACGGATCAGCCGCCACGACGACTTCTTCAGCCTCGGTGGTATTTCGCTGATGGCCGTGCAAATGGCCTCTCGCCTGCGTAAAGTCCTCGGTAAACCGATCGCCGTGCGTGACCTGTTCGTCGAGCCGACCATTGCCGGTTTCGCCAGGACCCTGGATGGCCAGTCCCGGCCCGGCGCCCAACGCAATCTGGTGCCGATCCGCCGCACTGGCTCCCAGCGACCGCTGTATCTGGTCCATCCCCTGGGGGGTGAAGTGCAATATGCGCGGGACTTGGCGCCAACGCTCGATCCCCAGATACCGGTCTATGGCTTGGCCGCCAGTGGGTTGGTGGCGGGCGAGGCCCCGCTGTCCGATGTGCCGGCCATTGCAACGCGTTACCTGACGGCCATCCGCCAAGTCCAACCGCAAGGTCCGTACCGGATCGCCGGTTGGTCGGCCGGTGGCCTGATCGCCTATGAAATGGCGCGTCAGCTGCAGGCCGGCGGTGAGGCCATAGAGTTCCTCGGCATCATCGATACGTCGACCCGTCCGGACCTGGTGCCCGAGCCATCGATCAGCGAAGCGCAGTTCCTGATGGCGTGGCTACCCGAGGGGATCGACCCTGATCTGCTCCGGCAACTGACGGCGCTGGCGGAACACTCTGCCATCGAGGCGATGCTGACATTGTGCATGACCCACCGCCTGCTACCAGAGGAGTTACCCGATGACATCGACGCAGCCCTGCTGCGCACGCACCTGGGCGTCGCCTATGCCACGCGGCAGGCCATCGGCAGCTACGTCAGCCCGCCCAGCCCGCTCACGGTGTCGTTGTTCACCGCGAATGATCAGCAACGCAGCGACCCGACCCTGGGCTGGCGTGCGTTGCTACAGGATCAGGTGAACGTGACGGCCCTGCCCGGCACCCACAACACACTGGTCAAGGCGCCTCATGTGGCCCGGCTGGGCGAGGCGATTTCCCAGGCGTTGAAAACCGCCACCGTGTCATGACCGCCTCGGGTTGTCCCGCGAGCAATTCGCGGGACAACCCGAGGTGTGGAGGCTGATCCACCGCCATCGCAAGTCCCCCACAGGTTTCATCCCTGATCTGCGGGCCGAAATGTCCCCGTTTTCCGCTACAGACGTTTCCTACCTGCAACCGCTTAAATACCCCCTCAAGCTGAATCGTTTTTGTGGATGGAGTCCACAGGCGATGTCCGGTCGCCCGCCGATCAGGACTGTCACCCACCGCACGATCACTCTAAAAGGGAGCCTTATGCATGTGATCATTACGGCCATCGGCTCAGCCGGTGACGTTCACCCATTTATCGGGATCGGCCGCACCCTCGCCGCACGCGGGCATCGGATAACCTTTTGCGCCAGCGCCGCGTTCGCTCCGGTGATCGAGCGCTGTGGCTTCAAGTTCCTGCCCTTGGGTACCCGCGAGGAATATCAAGCGGTCATGGCTGACCCGGCGTTGTGGCATCCGCGCACGTCACTGCCCACTCTATGGAAAACCGTCGGTGGCACGTTGCGCGAACAGTATCGACTACTGGAACAAGCGTGTGACGACGATACCGTCCTGCTGGGCTCGTTGTGGGCGTTTTCCGCACGCCTGCTCCAGGAAAGACACGGCATCCCACTGGTCACTGGCCAGGTCACACCGTTCGCCATCTGGTCGCCCCTCGCACGCCCCGTCCATCCACCTGGAACGAACCTGCCGGCCTTCGTACCGTATCCCTTGCGACGCCTGCTGCTGGGGGTCATCGAGCACACCTTCCTCGATCGGCTGATGAAGCCCGAGCTCAACGGTTTTCGTCGTGAATTGGGCTTGCCTGCGGTCAAACGCATCATCAGTCAATGGATCTCCTCGCCTGACCGGGTGTTGGGATTGTTTCCGGACTGGTTCGCCCCGATCCAACAGGACTGGCCTGCCCAGACGGTACTGACCGGGTTCCCGTTATTCGATGAATCCGGCTTCGAGGCGCCAGACGCCGAGCTGGAAGACTTTTTGAATGTAGCCCCACCGGTGGTGTTTACCCCGGGTTCGACGACGGTCAATGCCGAACAGTACTTCGCCGCTGCGGCGAAAGCACTGAAGTTGATCGACCGCCGCGGCGTGTTCCTGACCAGCCAGCCGGTCGATCCGTCGTTGTCCAGCGACGGCAGGATCCTGGTAAGACAGTATGTTCCCATGAGCCGCATCCTGCCCCATACCTCGGCCCTGGTGCATCACGGAGGCGTCGGGACCACGGCCCTGGCAATCACCGCCGGGGTGCCACAGATCATCACCCCATTTGCCCACGACCATTTCGACAACGCCGCGCGAATGCAACGCCTGGGGTGCGGCTTGCAGGTGTTCGCGCCGGCCCCCGCCGAGTCACTGGCCACGGCCCTGGACACGGTGCTGAACAGCGCTGACGTGCGCGCCAGTTGTGACCACTACAGCAAGGCGATGGCCAGCGGTGACAGCGCCCGCGAAGCGGCAGCGCTGCAAATCGAGGCCATCGCCCACAGAGCCGCCACGTATCGCGTCGCGTAATCACGGATTGATTGGCGACTGACTCAGCGCTGCCATTGGCCCGGCCATAAGGCATCACTCTTTTCATTCGTTTCATCGGGCCAGCGGATCGGCCCACGGAGAACACCATGACCCAGCCCCTGCCCGCATCGAGCGCAGAGTGCGTGCTTTATCCCCTCACCACCCCGCAACTGGACATCTGGCTGGACCAGGTGCTGCACGCTGACAGTCCGTTGTACAACATCGGCGGCTATGCCCGCATCAACGGCGCGGTCGACCCCACGCTGCTGCAGGCGGCCTTCAACCAGGTCGTCAACGGCCACGATGCCCTGCGGATCCAGCTGGTGCCCGGTTCCAGCGAGCACCCGCTGCCGCGCCAACGCTTCCTGGGGCCGGTCGACGTCCCGCTGGCGGTGCACGACGTGTCGGACCATCCCGATCCAGAGGCCAGCGCATTGGCCTTGCTGCAGGCCAAGCTGCAAACCCCGTTTTCCTTTGACGATGGGCTGCTGGTGCGTGCGGACTTGGTCAAGGTCCGGGAAGACCTTTACTACTGCTTCGTCAATTGCCATCACCTGATCATCGATGGCTGGTCCTTCGCCATGATTGGCCGAACACTAAGCCAGGCCTATACCGCCCTGCATGACCAGGCGCAAAACGCGGCGACAGCACCGACCTATCAAGCGTATGTCGAGCAGCAAGTCGCCAGCAAAGACTCGGTTTCGTTCCAGCGCCAGCGCCAGTACTGGCTGGAGAAGTACCGCACACTGCCCGAGCCCCTGCTCGCGCCCCGACACCTGGGGCGACTCGACCAGCGCCTGACACCCAGCCAGAACCACGCCTGGCGCTTGCCCCGGGCGCTTTACAACCGTCTTGGCGAAAACGCGAAAGCCGCGGGCCAGGCGACGGTCTTCCACGTCATGCTCGGGGTGTTGTACAGCTACTTTGCGCGCACCGAGCAACGGGATGAAATCGTCATCGGCCTGCCCATCCTCAACCGCGCCAATGCCGCACACAAGGCCACGATGGGTTTGTTCGTCGGCATGAGCCCAGTACGCCTGAGCCTGGGTACCGACCTGAGCTTCAGCGACCTGGTCGGCAAAATCGCCCTGACGCTCAAGCAGGATTATCGCTACCAGCGCTTCCCGCTGAGCGAATTGAACCGCGAACTCGGCCTGCAGAACCTGGGTCGGCGGCAGTTGTTCGACGTGGTGGTGTCCTACGAACAGGACCAGGACACCTGGTACGGACCTGCGCCGGCACAGCCGGTCAAGCTCAGCAATGGCTACGAACAAATGCCACTGGCGATGCACGTTCGTGAATCCGCGCCGCAAGACGATGTGTGGATGCACTTCATCTACAACGAGGCCTATTTCGACGCGCCACAGATCGAGGCCTTGCAGCAACGCTTCATGAACATCCTGGCGTGCGTGGCCGCCGATTTCGACATGTCGGTCGCGGCCCTCGACCCGCTGGCGCCCGCTGAGCGCCAATTGCTGCAGGACTGGAATCGCACCGACGTCGACTACCCCAGGGACGTGCTGCTCCATCAATTGATCGAAGCCCAGGTCGCCGCTCGCCCCGACGCCATCGCGGTGCGCTTCGCAGACCAGGCGCTGACTTACGACGCGCTGAACCGCCAGGCCAACCGCCTGGCCCATGCCCTGCTGGAAACCGGGCTTGGCCGGGACGATCGCGTTGCCATCTGCCTGGACCGCAGCCTGGAGATGGTGGTCGGCCTGTTGGGCATTCTCAAAGCGGGTGCCGCCTACGTGCCGCTGGACCCGGGTTATCCGGCCGACCGCTTGAGCCATATGCTCAGTGACAGCGCGCCCAGTGCCTTGATCACCACCCAAGGGTTATTGGCGAACCTGCCCGCCGTGACGATGCCCGTGCTGTGCCTGGATGCCGACTCTGAAGCACTGTCCCGGCAACCGGCGCACAACCCGGACCCCGCCGCGCTCGGGCTGATGCCACGACACCTGGCCTACGTGATCTACACCTCCGGTTCCACCGGCTTGCCCAAGGGCGTGATGAACCAGCATGACGGGGTCGTCAATCGCTTGCTCTGGGCCCGCGATGCCTATGGGGTAGATGAACACAGCCGGATCCTGCAAAAGACTCCGTTCAGTTTCGATGTGTCGGTCTGGGAATTTTTCCTGCCGTTACTCAGTGGCGCGCAACTGATCGTCGCCGCCCCCGACGGGCACAAGGACCCGCGCTACCTGATGGACATCATGACGAGCGCCAGCATCACGCTGCTGCATTTCGTCCCATCGATGTTGCAGGTCTTTCTCGACCAGGTAGAGCCACAGCGGCTGCCCGCACTCCGGCAGGTCTTGTGCAGCGGCGAGGCCTTGCCCCATGTCTTGCAGAAGCGTTTTTTCGAATGCTTGCCAACGGTGCAGTTGCATAACCTCTACGGTCCCACCGAAGCGGCCGTCGACGTGACGGCATGGCATTGCCGGCCCGATGCGCACGACGGCATCGTACCGATCGGCCGACCGATCGCGAATATCCAAATGCATGTCCTCGACGCGAACCTGCGACTGCTGCCACCAGGCGTGGCCGGCGAGCTGCACATTGGTGGCATCGGGGTCGCGCGGGGTTACCTGAACCGTCCCGAACTGACGGCCGAACGGTTCATCCACGATCCCTGGGGCGCCGAACCCCAGGCCCGGCTGTACAAGACCGGCGACCTCGGGCGTTGGCTGCCCGATGGCAGCCTCGAATACCTGGGACGCAACGATTTCCAGGTAAAAATCCGCGGCCTGCGCATCGAACTGGGCGAAATCGAAGCCCACCTGCTCGCCTGTGAAGGTGTCAAGGACGTGGTCGTGATCGCCCGCCAGGAAGCCGGCGATGCGTACCTCAACGCCTATTGGGTGAGCGAGCCCGGGTGCTCGCCATCCCCGCAAGCACTGCGGGAAACCTTGCGCCAGCAGGTGCCTGACTACATGGTGCCCAGGCACCTGGTCGAGCTCGATCAGTTCCCGTTGAGTGTCAACGGCAAGCTGGATCGCAAGGCCCTGCCCGAGCCGAAAGCCAACCTGGGTAGCGATACGACAACCCCGCGCACGGCGCTCGAACAGGCCCTCGCCGAGCTGTGGCGGGACAACCTCAAGCGCTCGACGCTGGGCATCCATGACAACTACTTCATGCTGGGTGGCGACTCCCTGAAAGTCATCCACTTGCAGATCCATGCCCGTGAACAGGGGATTGCGCTGACCCTGGCGCAGGTCTACCAGTACCCCACCATCGCCCAGTTGGCCGAGGCCCTGGAGTCCGGGCAACCCCCGGCCACCGAGCGCGAACCCTTGGCCCACGTGGCGCCTTTCGCCCAGGTTCCGCCGGCGATCCGCCTGGCCAGCGAAGGCGTGTTCGATGACGTGTTTGCCGCTTCGCAGCTGCAAGTCGGAATGATTTATCACTCGATGATGCACCCGGATTCGGCGATCTATCACGACATCTTCCGCTACCGCTTGCGCCTGCATTGGGATGGGCCGGCGTGGGAGCGGGCCTGTGCCGCACTGGTCCGGCGTCATCCGGCCTTGCGCATGTCGTTCGATATCGGTCACGCCGAGGTGCCCATGGCCCGGGTGCACTCGACCGTCGAGCCACCAGTGCAAGTCATCGATGTCTGCTCGATGGGCCCCGACGCCCGGGCCCAGGCCATTGCCGGCTACGTGGAGGAACGCAAGCGTTACCGTGAAGACTGGCATCGGGCGCCGCTGTATCAGTTCTGCGTGTTCGTCGCGCAGACTGAAATCGACCTGGTCTTCAGCTTTCACCATGCGATCCTCGACGGCTGGAGCGTCGCCACCTTGATGCGTGACCTGATTACGCTCTACACCTCGGCACCGGGCACCGATGGCCTGCCGGCCTTGACTACCACGCCAGCCGATTTCGTGGCCCTGGAGCAACAAGCCATGGCGACGCAGACCCACCGCCAGTTCTGGCGCGAATACCTGCACGAGGCGCCTGCCGCGGCCATGACCAGCTGGATCCATGGAGTGGCACCGGACCCGACGCCGCACCGCTCGGCCTACCGTGAACTGCCCGCCGCGAACCTGGCCCGGCTCGAAGCCTTCTGCCAGGCCCGTGACCTGCCCTTGCGCGCGGTCCTGCTGACGGCCCACGGTTTCGCCCAGGCGATCATGTCCAATCAAAAGGACGTGCTGTGCGGGGTGATCAGCCATGGCCGACCGGCGTTCGAAGATGCCGCCTCGGTCCTGGGTCTGTTCCTCAATACCCTGCCGGTACGCTTCAGCAGCCAGGGCCAGAGCTGGCTGGAGATGATCCGGACAACGATTGCCCAGGAACAACAGGTCTTCGCCCATCGGCGCTATCCGTTCGCGTTGATTCATCGCGAGACCGATGTCGCCTTGAACGTGGTGTTCAATTACGTCGATTTTTACGTGCTCAAGGACCTGCTGGCCCAAGGCGAAGAGATCCTCACCGACTGGGAAACGACGGAAGCGAGCAACTACGACCTGCTGACCACCCTCGGCCGCCACCCCGCCAACGGCTCGCTGATGTTGAAGATGGACTACCGCACAGCGCGTGTCGCCACGAGCCAGGCCGAAGCCTATGCCGAGTACCTGCTGCGTACGCTGGAACTGATGATCGCCGCGCCTGAGGCCAAACCGGCCATTCCGGCCTGGCTGCCGCCCGTCGACCGAACTACGCCGCAAGCCACTACGGCTTTGCCCCACGACAACCTGTCGAGCGTGTTACTGGACAGTTTCGCCCGCCATGGCGAGCAGACCGCCGTGAGCCTTGGCCAGGCCCGTCTTTCCTACCGCCAACTGCAGGATACTTGCGCCCAACTGGTGAGCTGGCTGCACCGGCACGGTATCGGCCAGGGGGATCGGGTCGCAATCATGATGCCCCGCTCGCCCGACCTGATCGTCGCCTTGCTCGGTGTCGTGCAAGCCGGCGCCGCCTACGTTCCGATCGACCTGAGCTATCCGCAGGAGCGTATCCAGCTGATTCTCGAAGACTCGCAGCCACGCCTGGTGCTGTTCGCCGATGCGTCTGCGAGCCTGGCGATGGCCCTGGCAAGCCAGGCCGATACGCGCCACTGGGACAGCGTGGTCGCCAGCTTCGACGACAACCTGGCCGGCAGTCACCAACGGGTGGCCGCCATTGCCGCTGGCATCATGGCTGAAGACAACGCCTACTTGCTCTATACCTCGGGCTCGACCGGCCGCCCCAAGGGCGTGGCCATGCCGCACCTGGCCTTGACCAATATGATCCTCTGGCAGAACCGCCAGCAGGTGCAGGACGTCCCGGGGACACAACCGCTGAGGACGCTGCAATACGCGCCCATTTCGTTCGACGTTTCGTTCCAGGAAATTTTCTCGACCCTGTCCAGTGGTCATGAGCTGGTGATGATTGACGAAGGGCTGCGCTATGACTTCATCCGCTTGCTGAAGTTTATTGGCACGCAAGAGGTGAATCGCCTATTCCTGCCCTATGTCGCCTTCCAGGGCTTGGCCGAAGTCGCCACACAGCTCGGTATCTACCCCACCTCGCTGCGCCAGATCAACGTCGCCGGCGAGCAGCTGAAAATCACCGCCGAAATCCGCGACCTGATCGATCGCCTCGGCGATTGCCGGGTAGAGAACCACTATGGCCCGACCGAGGCCCATGTGGTCACGAGCCTGCGACTCGAAGGCGCGCCGGCGACCTGGCCGAGCATGCCGCCAATCGGCACCCCCATCGACGGGGTACGCGTGCATGTCCTGGACGCGGCTGGCAACCCCTGCCCGGTCGGTGTGACGGGCGACCTGTTCATCGAAGGGGCCTGTCTCGCCAATGGCTACTGGAATCGCCCCGACCTGACCGACGAACGCTTCATTTATCGCCAGTTCGAGGGTCAGACCCGACGCTTGTATGAAACCGGCGACATTGGCTTCTACTTGCCTGGCGGCGATCTGGTGTACCAGGGCCGCAGCGATGCTCAAGTCAAGATTCGCGGTTACCGCGTCGAGCTTGGCGAGATCGAAGTGGCCATGCTCGGCTCCGCCCGGTTCAGGGCCGACATCGAGCAGGTGGCGGTCATCGACAAGACGGCAACCGATGGCAGCCGTTATCTGGTGGGTTTCGTCCAGGCCCTGCCGGGGCGCGAGCCGGATCTGGACCAATTCAAGGCGGAAATGCGCCTGGCGCTGCCCGACTACATGGTGCCGAACACACTGGTCAGGATCGCGCAGCTACCGCTCGGGCCCACGGGCAAGATCGACCGGCAGCGCTTGCGAAAGATAGAAGTCCAGACCACCTTGCAGCGGTCCTTCATTGGCCCGCGCAATGCCATGGAGGATCTGCTGCAAGCCTACTGGCAGGAAACGTTGGACCTGGACAACATCAGTGTCCACGACAACTTCTTCGAGCTGGGGGGCAATTCGCTCAAGGCGGTGCGACTGGTGGCGATGCTCGCCAGACATCAAGGCCTGGAACCTTCGCTGTCCGATTTTATCCAGGCGCCGACCATCGCCGAATTCGCCCAAGTACTGCAACAGACCGAAACCGGACACCCCGGCGCCGACGCGCTAGTGGACTTCAAGAATGCCGCGCGCAAGCCGACGTTGTTCTTGGTCCACCCCATCGGCGGACACGTGCTGTGCTATGCGGCACTGGCGCGGGTGCTCAAGGATCAGGTCCACCTGTATGCCCTGCAGGCGCCAGGCACTTGGGATGCCCGTGAACCGTTGCAATCGGTACAGGCCCAGGCGGTGTACTACGCGGACGCCATCGAGCAGGTCGCCCCTGAAGGTCCCCTGAATATAGGCGGCTGGTCCTATGGCGGCGTCGTGGCATATGAACTGGCCAGCGAGTTGCAGCGGCGCGGACGGCGCCTGCATAACGTGTTCCTGTTGGACACCATCGTGCGCGTCGGGCAGGGCGAGGTGCAAATAGAACGCAGCGAGTTCATGAACTGGTTCATGTGGGAACTGCTCAGCGGCGACGGCCAGAAGGAATACGCCTACCACGCCCTCGACTTCTCCTCCCTGGACGACCCGCAAGCCTTCGCGGCGATCCGGCAGCACGGCATCGACCAAGGCATTTTCGACGAGACCATCACCCTGGCGACACTCGATCAGCTGTTCCGGGTGTTCCATGCCAACTGGCAAGGGCTGCTGGACTATCGCTTCCCGCCCCTGGACCTGCCCATCACGCTGTTCGCGGCCGACGTCGAGTTGCCCGATGTGCTGCAAGCCCCCCATGAGCTGGTGGGCACCGCCTTCCGCGACCCGTACCGCGGCTGGCGCTCGATTGCGCCCCAAGTGCAGCGAGTCGCCGTGGAGGGTGACCATCTGACCATGATGCGCGAGCCGCACATCGAGCGGGTGGGCCAATGCATCCGGTCGCGGATGGACCTGGCCCGGGCCAGGAACGCCGAATCCATGAGCGCACTGGCTTGACCATGACCGACGATCACGGGGTCGGATTGACGGCCCCGCTTGACTCCATCGCCCGGTCGTTCCGGGCCCGATACAGGTGAAACAGCATGACAGCACCCAAAAAAGCCATTATCGCCGGTGCCGGGATCGGCGGGCTGACCGCCGCCATCGCCCTGCAGCGCGCGGGCTGGCAGGTCAAGGTCTTCGAAGCGGCCCAGACACTAAGAACCGGTGGCACCGGCTTGTCTGTCATGGCCAATGCCATGGCGGCGTTGCACTCGATTGACGCCCATGTTCCGGTGGAACAGGCCGGCCAGGTGATCCGCGACTTCTTCTTCAAGAAACACCAGGGCGATGCCATCACCCGCATGCCGATCCACGAGATCGGCGAACAATTGGGTCATCCCAGCGTGAATATCCAGCGCCCGCTATTGCTACGCGCGTTGGCGCAGCAGCTCGCACCCGACATCTTGACAACCGGGTTGCGCTGCACCGGGTATGACCCTCGCCCCGATGGTGTGGTGGTGCGGTTCGAAGACGGCAGCCTTCAGGAAGCGGATCTGTTGATTGGCGCCGATGGCCTGAACTCGGTGATTCGCCAGCAGATGCTCGGCGAAACCCCAACCCGCCCATCGGGTTATGTCGCCTGGCTGGCGGTGGCGCCCTTCAGCCATCCGGTCATGACCGAAGGCTACGTGGCGCATTACTGGGGACGCGGCAAGCGCTTCGGGCTCTGCGATGTCGGGGACGGCCAGGCGTATTGGTGGGGCACCTGCAATCACGACAATGCGGCCGATGCCGCCTTGAACATCAGCAAGCAGGAAGTGCTCGCGGCCTACGCCGGCTGGGCGCCGGAAGTCGTGGCTGCCATCGAGGCCACCCCTGAAAGCGCCATACTGAAAATGCATGCCCGGGACCGCCATCCCGTCGAGCAATTCTGCGATGGACACGTGGTGCTCTTGGGCGATGCGGCTCATCCCATGCTACCCAGCCTGGGCCAAGGTGCCGCACAAGCGATCGAGGATGCCGTGGTACTGGCCGATCGACTGACACAAACGCCAGACCTGCGCACCGCGCTGCTGCACTACCAGGCTCATCGTCACCCCCGGGCCAACGGGATCGTCAATGCCGCGCGCTTCATGAGCGGCATCGAGCAAACCGAATCGACCCTCGCCTGCTGGCTTAGAGAATGGTATTTGCGCCTGACGCCACAGAGCAGCCTGCGTAAAAAGAACATCGACCTCCTCTCGTTCAAACCCTGCGCATAACCTCGCGAAACAGTCACTGAGGGACCTCGGCGGGACGGCGTGACCTCCACCGCGCTACCAGCGGGATTAAAGCGTCAATGACAGAAAGCGACTCCTACATAGACAAAAAACGACACGCGCCGGGATGAAAATCGATAAATGAGAATTCTTAACCATACTGGGAATCCCGAATCGAGACACTGCTGCCAGACAATTCCCACATTGACGATCATGGGAAAATAGCCGCCCAAGAATCGAGAATCGGACACAACCCATTAATCTATATGAGTTTTTTTCATTGGATCGCGCCGAAAGCTGTCCCCACAGCGATCCTCGCGAGGGAAAAAACCTTTGACCCAACGTGTTTTTTGCCCGGAGGTACCCAAAAACCAACACCCACTGACTGACCCGGAATGTCCCTGTTTTCCCTTACAGACTTTTCCCACATGGAAACGCCTAATAGCCCTACCGGCTAAACCGTTTAAGTCAATAGGTTCACAAGACCGAGATTGACTCCAGTATCAACTCCAGAAGAGGCTCAAGCATTTTGGAAGCGGTCGGATTTTCTTCCGTCAACATCACAGATGCGGAGTTTTTTCGAGTAAGCAGGAATAAGGACCATGAATCGACATGCGTGTATTGAGGGTGCAGAAAAATCGCACCTCTACGTAGAGCTAGGAAAGCTGATTTCAAGTGTCGGGCACGAGAGTTTCTTGACCAACATGCACCAGATGATCGAAACAACGGTGCCTGTCAGTCGACTCGAACTGAGTGAATGGACAGCCGACGACACCCAGTCGAATGTCCTCGATGTACAGCTATTGGGGTATGCGGGCGCGGAAAAAAACGTGCACATGCAATCCCCCTGCCCCACCACGGCGATACAGCGCAACGATCATCCCTTGGTGAAAAGAGTGCTGGAGGTGGATGATGCCCTGCTGATCCATCTGAACGCACGAATGAAAGACGAAAGAGGCAATGACTGCCTCGGCACCTCCCACCAGTGCATTCTGATTTCACGCAAGGCCAACCGCCGCTGTGTGATCTCGTTGCAACGCCCTCAGGTACAGCGCGACTTTTCCCTTCAGGAACTGTCCTTTCTGAAGTACCTTTCCGAAACGCTATTGCCCCTGGCCGAGCGTCATGCGCATCTCAATCGCCAATCTTTCAAAGCTTCTGGCAGCGCTACGGGCCATCCACTCGATGCCGCCGAACAGACCCAGTTGCAACGGGATTTCAATGATCGATTGAGCCCCTGCGACGTCACCCTTTCCGTGCGGGAAAAAGAGGTCTGCCTGGGCCTGCTGGCCGGGGGCACCGTGCCGGAGATTGCGGAAAAGCTACAGGTCAAGAACAGCTCCATCGAAACCTACCTCAAGCGTGCCGCCGCCAAGCTGGGCGTGAGTGGTCGCCATGGGCTGGCGAAATGGATGATCGGATCATGACGGCTCGCCACGCACGGCCCGCCAGAACCCGCCTGCCTGGGCCTGCGGGGTCTGGGCAGGCACCACAATGAGATAACAGGTCGATGCATAAACTCTTGAGCCCCCTGGCGGCTGCGGCATTCATGCTGGGTGGTTGTTCGCTGATTCCGGACTACCAACGCCCCGACGCACCGGTCCCCGGGCAGTATCCGCAAACCTCGGCCTATGCCCCGGCCTTGTCGGGGCCCCTGGCGGCCGAACAGGGTTGGCGTGACCTGTTCCAGGATCCGGTGCTGGCGCAATTGATCGAAAGCGCGCTGGCCAACAACCGCGACTTGCGGGTAGCGGCCCTGAACGTCGAGGCGTACCAGGCGCAGTATCGGATCCAGCGGGCGGACCTCTTCCCGGCGATCGGCGCCAACGGCACCGGTTCGCGCCAGCGCCTGCCGGCCAGCCTCACCGGAACCGGTGACGCGGCCATCAGCAGTTCGTATTCGGCAACCCTGGGGATCAGCGCCTATGAGCTGGACCTGTTCGGGCGCATACGCAGCCTCAGCGATCAGGCTTCGCTAATCTATCTGTCCAGCGAAGAAGCCCGCCGCAGCAGCCAATTGAGCCTGGTGGCCAGCGTGGCCAGTGCCTACCTGACCTGGCGTGCCGACCAGGAACTGCTGGCGCTGACCCAGGACACACTCCAGTCCTATGAGCAAAGCCTGCGCCTGACCGAACGCAGCAATCAGGTCGGTACCGCCTCGGCCTTGAACCTGAGCCAATCGCGAACCTCGGTGGAAAATGCCAAGGTCAGCCTGGCGAAGTTCCAGCGCCAGGTCGCCCAGGACCTCAATAACCTCACATTGCTGGTAGGCACGTCGGTCGCCGACGACCTGCCCGGCCGTCCATTGGCATCGGACCTGCTTAGCGAAGTCCCGGCAGGCCTGCCTTCGGACTTGCTGCAACGTCGGCCGGACATCCTGGAGGCCGAGTACCTGTTGCAATCGGCCAATGCCAACATCGGCGCGGCCCGTGCCGCCTTTTTCCCGAGCATCAGTCTGACCGCCAACGCGGGCAGTTCCAGTACGGAACTGTCCGGGCTGTTCAAGGGTGGGTCGGGCAGCTGGACGTTTCAACCGCAGATCAACCTGCCGATTTTCAACGCTGGCAGCCTTCGGGCAAGCCTGAACTACTCGAAGATCCAGAAAGACATCCGCGTGTCGCAATATGAGAAAGCCATCCAGACCGCCTTCCAGGAAGTGTCTGATGGCCTGGCGGCACGCAAGACCTATAAGGACCAATTGATCGCCCAGCGCGATCTGGTGCAAGCCAACCAGGATTACTACCGCCTGGCGGAACGGCGCTACCGCATCGGCGTGGATAGCAGCCTGACGTTCCTCGATGCCCAACGCTCGCTGTTCAACGCTCAGCAAACCCTGATCGTCGACCGGCTGTCGCAGCTGCTCGCCGAAGTCAATCTGTACAAGGCCCTGGGCGGGGGCTGGGTAGAACGCACAAGCAACGTGACTGTGAGGTGACTGCAAATGGGCACATTCGAACCCGGGGCACTGGTGCGCTTACGCTCGGGAGGTAAGACGATGGTGGTCAAACATGCCTCGTCCATCTCCCAGATGCCGGATACCTTGCTGCTCCTGTGTGAGTACCGGGCCAAGAATCGCCTGGTGCAAGGCTTCTATGCAATACGCGACCTGATCCCGGCCTCCGGAAACCCAGGCACTGAAAGCTCATAGCGACACCTATCAGCCGGCCCTTGTGGCGAGGGGATTTATCCCTCGCCACAAGATGGGCCGTCATCAAATCGTACGCGAATACTGGACTGTCTGGCCTGCCTCCAGGTATGCGTCGAACGCCATGGCCACGTTGCGCATCATCAATTGGCCCTGGGGCAACAGCACCAGCTCATCGTCGCGGATGTCCAGCAACCCGTCGCGCACCAGCTCCTGGAGTCGTTCCAGGGCATCGGCGAAGTATTCGCCAAATCGAATGCCGTGGGCGTTGTCTATCCGGTCGAAGTCGATGCGCCCATGGCACATCAGTTCGCTGATGACCTCACGCCGCAGGCGGTCATCGTCGCTCAGTCGATAGCCGCGCTGCACCGGTAGCAGGCCTTGATCCAGCCGGGCGTAGTACTGGGAAAGCTCCTTGACGTTCTGGTTGTAGCTGTCGCCCACCTTGCCGATCGACGACACCCCCAGGCCGATCAGGTCACAATCGGCGTGGGTGGAATATCCTTGGAAATTGCGCTGCAAGGTGCCCTGGGCGCGGGCACGCACCAGTTCGTCATCTGGCAAAGCGAAATGGTCCATGCCGATGTAGACATAGCCGGCTGCGGTCAGGCGATTGATGGTCAGCTCCAGCAATTGCAGCTTGCGCTCGGGCGGCGGCATGTCTTCGGGGCGAATCATCCGTTGCGCCCGCACCCGTTGCGGCAGGTGCGCGTAGCTGTAGGCCGCGATCCGGTCTGGCCGCAGGGCGATGATCTTGCTCAAGGTGGTATCGAAACTGGCGATGGTCTGCAACGGCAGGCCATAGATCAGATCGACGCTGACGGATTTGAAGTGCGCCCGGCGCGCGGCCTCCACCAGCTCGACGACCTGGGCCTCGCTTTGTACCCGGTTGACGGCAATCTGCACCTGGGCATCGAAATCCTGGACGCCAAAGCTCAGGCGATTGAATCCCAGTTGGCGCAGGCCTTGGATCTGTTGTGCATCGATGGTCCGCGGATCGACCTCGATGGAAAACTCATGGGCGTCGCTGTCATCCATGTCGAACGACTGGTGCAGGCAGTCCATCAGGTCGGCCAGTTGCCCATGGGTCAGGTAAGTCGGCGTGCCCCCGCCCAGATGCAGCTGGGTGAGTTTGCGCGAGCGGTCGAACAAGGCCGCTTGCAGGGCTATTTCGCGCTTGAGGTAGGTCAGGTATTCGGTGGCGCGATGGGTCTTGCGGGTGATGATCTTGTGGCACCCGCAGTAATAGCAAAGGCTCTGGCAGAACGGGATATGGATGTACACCGACAACGACTTGGGCTGCGCAGCCTCGTGACTGCGCTGGGCAGCCTGGCGATACTCGTCCATGGCAAAGGCCTGGTGGAACTGCGGGGCCGTCGGATAGGAGGTGTAGCGCGGCCCCGGGCGGTCGTATTTCTCCACCAAGGCACGATTGAAACCGGAGGCAGTCTTCATGAGGGGTTCAACTTTTCAAAAGCGTGTGGGCTTGCCTCATCCGGTGCGGGGTCGAACAGGTTGCAGATCGCATCCACGTTCAAGCGCCCGGCGGGCAAGATGCCGATAAACCGGCTCGTCAGTTCGATCAATCCCTGGTCATGCAACGCTTCCAGCAACGGCCAGACGGACGCGAAGTGCTCGCGAAACACCAGGCCGAAACGCGCTTCGATGGCCGGTATGTCCAGCTCCAGGTCACAGGAAAGCTGCTCGGTCACGCTCGCGCTGACCTGGTCCTGCGCTTCACAACGCCAACCACGACACACCGGCAATTGCCCGGCATCCAGTTGCTGGCAATAGCGAAGCAGGTCATCGGTGTTCTGTACGTACAGGTGCTCGATCTGAGTAATGGCCGACAAACCGAAGCCCACGTGGTCACAGTAGCCGTGACGGGTAAAACCCTGGCAATTGCGATGCAGGCGTCCGTGCTCCTGGGCTACCGCCAGGTCATCATCGGCCCTGACGAACTGGCCCAGGCCGATGTAGTGATAACCGGCACCGATCAACTGTTCGCAACAGATGCGCCGCATGGCATCCTTGTCGGCCGTGCTGCAAAAGGCGCCAGCCACCCCGGCGTTCTTCGAGCGATAACGATAAGGCGCGCGGGCATAGTCGAAAACGTGCAGCCGGTCCGGTTCCAGTTCGATCAGCGTCGCCAGTTTCAGGGCGAAACTGTGGGGCGTCTGCCAGGCGTGGCCGTAGCCCAAGTCAATGTTGATGGAGCGAAAACCAAACGTGCGCGCCGCATCGATCAGCGAATGGATCGGCGCCGGGTTCTGGTAACAATCGACCGACAGCTGGCTGTCGACGCCAATGTCGGGCACGCCGATGCTGACATGGGTGAAGCCCTGGTCACGGATCAGGCCCATGGTCGACCAGTCGGTGTGATGCAGGTCCACTTCTATACTCTGATCAGCACCGTCGTACTCGCTGAAGTCGAAGCGCTTGCGCAGATCGCTCATCAGCTTCTGCAAATGAGAGATCACCGGGGTGCCACCGGTCAGGCAAAACTGCTCGACGCGCCGCCCTGCCCCCAGGTGGCAACCGACCAAACCCATTTCATACGCTAGGCGCTGCAGATAGCCCTCGATCTCGCCGCATCGGCAGTCGCTGGCAAGGGGCGAACACGACGCCAGCCGCAAGCGCGAAGGCAGGTGCACCGCCACGGATAGGGGCCGTCGTTTCTGGCGGCTGGTGCGCAACCCTCGAAGCAGGTCGAGGGACCCGATGCCGGCATGGAATCTACGGGTACCGACCGGGCATTCGAAATCAGCCACCCCCGAGGCACGTCCCGAGGGTCGCTCGCCGAGGGTATGGAACGGGTCGAACATGACAATCTCCCAGTGGCAGTGCAAGGGCAGTTTGCGCGCTAACCCGCCGGGCCACCTTGACCTGTATCAAGCGCCTTGCCCCGCCGCCAGCGCTTACCAGGTGATGTAGAACATGCCCTTGGCCAGCAGCACGATCGCCACCATGTGCAGGAACACGCTGACATGGATGATGTGCACATAGCGGGCGTTCATGCGTGCGCGCCTGAACAGCCACATGGCCCAGAGGAAATGCCCCAGCACACTGCCCGCCAACAGGATTTTCAGCCCCAGCAGTACACCGAAGGACGACTGCAATGGCGAGGACAATGCCGGCCAATAGCGCAGCCAGACCATGCCGCCGCCCGCGCCGAACAGCACCAGCAGTACCCACGGCATCAACTGCCGGGCGCGCCGGCTGATGCCCTGCTCCAGCAACACCATGACCTTGGCGGGCAGTTGCTTGCGGATGCTTTCCAGGAACAGGACCTCGAAGAACACCGTGCCGATGAACACCAGGGCGGCAAACAGGTGCAAGGTCAGGAACAGCGGATAACTCATGGGTGTCCTCGGTCGCCCTTTCAGCAGGGGCGCTGGTTTATTCGAGGTTATCCCGCGGGACTGGAAACGGGGTTGATGCCAATCAAGGAAACCGCCTGTCCGCCACACCAACGAACCCTGTGGGACGCTCCCACAGTAGGCGGCGTCGGGCGTGAGAAAGCGTCAATGAAACGTTGCTCTTGCGCATATCCCACACAACCGCTGATCAGTTAGTCCGGCTTTTTGACACTTTCCCCGATATGCGGTCACAACTTTTGCGCTCCGTTGGGTCATAACACGAAGGTCGTCGATGGAATGTTGACGTCTACCTAGGTTTAAGCCTGATACGGAGATAAGCTCATGATTTTCAACGTACAAAATTTTGGCGCCAAAGGAGATGGCATCACAGACGACACAGCAGCCATCCAAAGTGCGATTGATGCGGCGGCGGCGGCCGGCGGTGGGCAGGTGTACATGCCCACCGGCACCTACATCGTTTCGGGGGGTGAGGAACCTTCCGACGGCTGCCTGATGCTCAAGAGCAACGTCTACCTGTACGGCGACGGCATGGGCGACACCACAGTCAAGCTGGCCGATGGCTCCGACACCAAGATCACCGGCATCATCCGCTCGGCCTATGGCGAGGAAACCCACGATTTCGGGGTGAGCAACCTCACCATCGACGGCAACCGCGACAGCACCACCGGCAAGGTCGACGGCTGGTTCAACGGCTATATTCCCGGCGAAGAAGGCTACGACTCCAACGTCACCCTCGACAGCGTCGAGATCAAGGATTGCTCCGGGTACGGCTTCGACCCCCACGAGCAAACCGTCAACATGGTCATCAAGAACAGCGTGTCCCACGGCAACGGCCTGGACGGCTTCGTCGCCGACTTCCTCAGCGACAGCACCTTCGAAAACAACATCGCCTACAACAACGACCGCCACGGTTTCAACGTCGTCACCAGCACCCACGATTTCACCCTGACCAATAACGTCGCCTACGACAACGGCGGCAATGGCATCGTGGTCCAGCGCGGCAGCGAGGACATTCCCTCGCCCAGCAACATCACCATCACCGGCGGCGAGGTGTACGGCAACGGGGCCGAAGGGGTGCTGATCAAGCTCTCCAGCGAAGTGACCGTCACGGGCATCGACATTCATGATAACGCCAGCGCCGGGATCCGCATCTATGGCAGCAACCACGTCGAGGTCATCGACAACACCCTCAATAACAATTCCCTGGGCAGTGCCGTACCGGAAATCATCATCCAGTCCTACGACGACACCCTGGGTGTGTCCGGCAAGTACTTCAACGGCAGCGATAACCTCATCCAGGGCAACATCATCAGCGGCAGCGACCTGTCGACCTACGGTGTTGCAGAGCGCAATGAAGACGGCACCGACCGCAACGCGATCATCGCCAACACCATCAGCCACACCAGCAAGGGCGCCACGCTGGTGTATGGCGACGGCAGCTACGTCAGCGCCACGGTACCGATGACCACCGTGCAAGGCACGGCCGGCAACGACACCCTGCTCGGCAGTGCCGCCAGCGAGATTTTCTATGGCGGCGCGGGCAATGACACCATCAATGGTGCGGCCGGTGGCGACATCCTGGTCGGTGGCGCCGGCGTCGACAAACTCACCGGCGGCACCGGTGCCGATACGTTCCGGTTCGTCGCACAGTCGGACAGCTACCGCAACGCGACCACCAGCTTCGATGACACCATCACCGACTTCGACGTCACCCAGGACAAGATCGACCTCGCCGGCCTCGGCTTCACTGGGTTGGGCAATGGCCGTGGCGGCACCTTGCAAGTCAGTTACAACGCCAGCAGCGACCGTACCTACATCAAGGACTTCGACGCCGATGCCAGTGGCAATCGCTTCGAGCTGATCCTCTCGGGGAACCTGGCCAGCACCCTGACGGCGAGCAATTTCATTTTCAATCGCGTGATCACCGGCACCAGTGGCAGCGACTCGCTGCTGGGGAGCGATGCGGCCGACACCTTGCTCGGCCTGGCCGGCAATGACAGCCTCAGTGGCGGCAGCGGCGACGACAAACTCGACGGCGGTGCCGGCATGGACACCCTCACCGGTGGCGCTGGGGCGGATACCTTTGTGTTCGCCAATCGCCTGGACAGCTACCGCAACTACAACACCGGCGGCGCCAACCTGGGCGACCTGATCACCGACTTCAACGTCAGCGCCGACAAGATCGACCTCTCGGCCATGGGTTTCACCGGCCTGGGGGATGGCAAGAACAACACCGTGTACCTGGTGCTCAACAGCGCCGGCACCAAGACCTACATCAAATCCCTGGAGGCCGACGCCAATGGCAACCGCTTCGAAGTGGCGCTGGACGGTAATTACCTCAACACCCTGACCAGCGCCAACTTCGTCTTCGCCACCACGTCGCCGACCAACCAGGCGCCCGTGCTGGCGACGCCGCTGGTGGATCAGAATGCCACCGAAAATACCCCGTTCAGCTACGTGGTGCCGGCCACCAGCTTCACCGATCCGGATAACGACAGCCTGAGCTACACCGCCAAGCTCGCCGATGGCAGCGCCCTGCCCAGCTGGCTGACCTTCGATGCCGCCACTCGCACCTTCAACGGCACGCCTCCCGACACCGCGTCGGGCACCTACTCGATCCAGGTCACGGCCACCGATGGCAGCAACGCCACCGTCAGTGACAGTTTTACCCTCGCCGTGCAGGACGTCCCCGCCGCCATTGTGATCAATGGCACGCCGAACAACGACACACTGACCGGCACCGCGGCCAATGAACAACTGTTCGGTGGCGCGGGCAACGACACCCTCAATGGCGGCGCCGGCAACGACATCCTGGTCGGCGGCACCGGGGTCGACAAACTCACCGGAGGCACCGGAGCCGATGTGTTCCGCTACACCTCCAAACTCGATAGCTACCGCACCAGTTCCACCAGCGCCAGTGACCAGATCCTCGACTTCGACGTGACCGCCGACAAGATCGATGTGTCAGCCCTCGGTTATACCGGCCTGGGCAACGGGCTCAACGGCACTTTGCAGGTCACTTACAGTTCGTCGACCAACCGCACCTACCTCAAGGACCTCACGGTCGACGCCAACGGCAACCGGTTCGAGATCTCGATGGCGGGCAACTTCGTCAGCAGCCTGACGGCCAATCACTTCGTCTTCGCCGACCAGACCAACCCCACCAACGTAGCCCCGGTCGTGGCCACCCCACTCCTGGACCAGAACGCCAGTGAAAGCACGCCCTTCAAATACACGGTGGCGAGCAACAGCTTCACCGACGCCAACCAGGATGTGCTGACCTATACCGCGACCCTCGCCAACGGCACCGCCCTGCCCACCTGGCTGAGTTTCAATGCCACCAGCCTGACTTTCAGCGGCACGCCAACCAGCACTGCCGCGGGCAACTACGACGTACTGGTCAAGGCCACCGATCCCTCAGGCGCCTCGGTCAGCGACAACTTCACCCTGGTGGTGGCCGATGCGCCCGCCAACACCATTACCGGCACCAACAACGCCGAAACCCTCAACGGTACGACAGGCGCGGACCTGATCCTCGGTCTCGGCGGCAATGATACGATCAAGGCCGGGACCGGCGCGGACATCGTCGACGGCGGCGCCGGACGGGACTCGTTGTACGGTGGCGATGGCGCCGACACCTTCCGCTACAACAACCTGTCCGACAGTTATCGCGACTACGACACCGGCGGTGTCACGGCCACCGACACGATCTATGACTTTACCGTTGGCGTCGACAAAATCGACGTTTCGGGGCTAGGCTTTCTCGGCCTCGGCGATGGCAGCAACGGCACGTTGTACATGACCCTGAACGCGGCCGGCGACAAGACCTACGTCAAGTCCGCCGAGGCCGACGCCGATGGCAATCGCTTCGAGATCGCCCTCAACGGCAACTACCTCAACACCCTCACCGCCAACGACTTCGTCTTCGGCGAACGTGCCCAGCAGGACATTCTCTACCTGCCCACCCTCGGCCAATCCAATGCGCGCCTGCTGCGCATGACCGAGGACGACGACCAATCCGGCACCTCGATGCTGGTCAATGACCTGAACCGCTACACCACTTACGACGTGCGCAGCCAGTTCACCGATGCCGATGGCAACGGTATCGACATCGCGGTCGGCGGTAGCACGGTCAACGGCCTGTCCACACTCAGCCCCGAGGAACTCCAGCTGTGCTGGTGGCTGACAGACACCAACCAACCCGGGCCGGCACTGTTGCGGGCGGTGACGTTGCTGCGCGACCAGCGCACCGAACTGCAGTCGATCGACAACGTCACCATGGGCATCATCTGGGGCCAGGGCGAGGAAGCCGCCCAGGAAATCGCCCGGGCCACGGACAAGGCCGCGGCTGCCGCGGCGTACAAAGCCGCGACCCTGAAAGTCTTCGATTACTTGCACGCCCAGTTTGGCAATTTCAGTGTGTACCTGATGGAGACCGGTCACTACGAGCAGGATGCGGCCCGTGCCCGGGGCTACTCGGAAGAGAAAATTGCCTCCATCGTCGAAGGCGTCGGTTATGTCCGCGCCGCCCAGGAGGCCATGGCCGCCGAACGCGCCGACGTCAAGTTGGCGGTGGACTACACCGACCTGCCCTTGCGCTACGAAGTCGATCCACTGGTGTACCCCGATGACGTCTGGCACCTGCACGAGGAGTCGGCGGAGATCGTCGGCCAGCGCCTGGCGGACTACATTGCCGATGACCTGGGCTTCCAGGGCAACCCCAACGACAACAACAGCGTGCAGGACATTTTCGACAACGCCCAGAACCAAGGCGGGATGATCTCCGGTACCGACCAGGATGACACCCTGGTGGGCAGCTCGGGCAACGACACGATCGATGGCGACCTGGGCGCCGACACCCTGACCGGCGGTGAGGGCAACGACATCTACGTGGTCGACAACGCGTTGGACAGTGTGGTGGAAACCAACACCTCGACCGCGCAGATCGATACGGTGCAGGCTTCGGTCAGTTGGACCCTGGGGGCCAATCTCGAGAACCTGGTGCTCACCGGTGTGTCGGACATCGACGGTACCGGCAATGAACGGCGCAACTTCATCACCGGCAATGCCGCCAACAACGTGCTCGACGGCGCCGCGGGGGCCGACAGCATGAGCGGTGGCAACGGCAACGACAGTTACTTTGTCGACAATGCCGACGACAGCGTGATCGAGTCCAACAGCAATGCGGTGACGGGCGGGATCGACAGCGTGCACAGCAGTCTGGCGGCCTATACCTTGGGCAACAACGTCGAGAACCTGTATGTCGATAGCACCGGCGCCGCCAATGGCACCGGTAACGCCCTGGACAATACGCTGTTCGCCGGTGCCGGCAACAATGTCCTGGATGGACGCGATGGCATTGACACGGCCAGTTTTGAACGCGCCTTGTCCGGCGTAACCGTCAACCTCTCGACGTCTGCGCAACAGAACACCGTGGGCTCAGGGCTCGACACCTTGAAATTCATCGAGAACCTGAAAGGAAGCGCCTACGCCGACACGCTGTCGGGAAACAGTGCGGCGAACGTCCTGGATGGAGGGGCCGGCAACGATACGCTGGTGGGCGGTTCGGGCGATGACCGGTTGATCGGTGGCGCGGGCACCGACAACCTCACCGGTGGCACGGGCGCGGACACCTACGCGTTTGGTGCGCTGTCGGACATGGGCGTCGGGGCTTTGCGCGATGTGATCAGCGGTTTCAAGAGCGCGGAGTTCGACAAGTTGGACCTCACCGGCCTGGACGCCAACCCGCTGACCGCCACCATCGATGCCTTCACGTTCATCGGCAGCAATGCCTTCGACGCCACCAACGCCACCGGCCAGTTGCGCTTCGTCGATGGCATCCTCTCCGGCAGTACCAACGCCGACGCCACCCCCGAGTTCCAATTCGAACTGGTGGGCGTCAAGGAGCTGCACGCCAGCGACTTCACCGCCTGAAGCAAGCTCCGGATCAAACTGTGGGAGTGAGCTTGCTCGCGATGACGGCAGCACATCCAGCATGGATGCTGACTGACCCACCGCTATCGCGAGCAAGCTCGCTCCCACAGGAGGGCGTGCTGTGCCTGAAAGATTGAAGGCAAGCACAGCGCCTGGACAGTTTTGTGGCGAACTTGAACCCTGGATTGTCTAGAACAGGCTTTGCACCTGTTCAAGCACCGCGCGGTTCATCTGGCCGGTGTGGGTGTGCAGGCTCACATAGCTTTGCAGCATGTCGAGCTTGGTATTGAGCAGGTCCCGGCGGGCCTGGAACAACCGCTGCTGCGCATCAAGAATATCCACCGTGGAACGCACGCCACCCTGGAAGCCTTTTTCCGTCGACGCCAGGGCTCGCTGGTTGGACTCTACCGCCCGCTGCATGGCCTTGCTCTTGGTGAACCCGGCGACGACGCCCAGGTAATCCGCCTCGATATCCTCGGCCAGTTGTTGGCGCTGCACGTCGTAGTCGGACTGGGCGCCGGCCAGCTGTGCTTCGGCCTTGGCCACCGAGGCCCGTACCGCACCGCCGCGATACAGCGGAATGTCCAGCTGCACGCCCACGTAATAGGTATCCTGGCGCGGGTCGAGTTCCTGGTATTGACGGGTTTCCCGACGGGTCAATTGAGTGGTCAACGACAGGGTCGGATAATGCCCGGCGCGCTGACTGTCGGCCTGGGCTTCGGCGACTTTCACCGCCGCCAGCCGGGCGGCCAGCTCGGGGCTGGCCTGGCGGGCAATCGCCGTCCAGTACGGCAAATCCTGCTCCGGCGGGATCGGGCTACCGGCGGCCAGTTCTTCGCGCATCGGCAGGATGTCATCGATGGGCACGCTGGCCCGCCCGGACAAAGCTCGCAAGGCGGCCACGCGGCGCGCCTGGGCTTCAGCCTCCTGGGCTTGCACCAGGTCGAGCCGCGCCTGAGCCTCATCGATATCGGTGATCGCGCCCTGGCCGCCCTCGTACAGTTTTTTGCTCTGGACGACCAAGCCATGGATGGCCGCCTTTTGCTGCTGGATCAGCTTGATCTCGTTCTCGGCCCGGGCGACATCGAAATACCCCTTTGCCACCCGGTCAAACAAGGTCTGACCGGCCACGTCGAACACCTGGGTACCCAGTTGCCCCCGCGCCTTGCCTTCCTGGTACGCCGCCCAGCGGGCCTTGTCGTAGAGCGGCTGTTGCGCCGCCAGGGTGACGTTGTTCGCTTGGTAATCGTTGCTGTTGACGTAAGTGCTGTCGTCACCACCGTCGGTACGTCCGCCGTAGCCGTAGCGCGAGGTCAGCGACACTTGCGGGTAGAGGCCACCACGGCCGATGTCCTCTTCATGCCGCGAAGCTTCAAAAGCGTGAGCCGCCGACTGCACGGTCGGATCGTTGAGGCGCGAAGCATCGTAGGCGGCGGTGAGGCTCAGGCCACCCTCGGCGGCCCACAGCGGATTGATCACCGCCCAACCGGTATACAGGCCCAGCAACACACGGCAACGGTAGCGGCAACGGTCGATCATGCTCATTCCTCCTTGAAGGCCGCCAGCAAGCGTTCACGCAAAGGCTTCATCAGGTAATTCATCAAGGTGCGTTCGCCCGTCACCACCGTGACATCGGCGAGCATGCCGGGGCGCACCAACAGGCCGGCACTCTGCAACGCGACCACAGTCTCGGCGGGAATCTCGACCTTGGCGGAGAAGTACGGTTGGTGCGTCTGCTCATTGATCAACTGGTCCGCCGACACCGTCGTCACCGTGCCGGTCACCGTCGGTGTATCCACCCGTTGCAGCGCGGTGAAATGCACATGCACCGGCAGGCCCGGGCGCAGTTTGTTGGCCATCAGCGGCTCGAAGCGGGCGGTAATCGCCATCGGCGCATCCAGCGGCACCACCTGCATCAGGGTCTGGCCGGCCTGTGCGACGCCGCCGACCGTATGAATGCTCACGTCCATGACCTGCCCGGCCACTGGCGCGCGAATCGCACCGTTATCGACTTCAAACTGCAAGGCCCGAATCTGATCGGCATAACCGGCCGCCTCGGCCGAGACTTCGCTGAGCTGGGTTTCGGCATCGCGGCGGAACTCCTGCTGCGCCTGCAAGGCCTTGAGCCGGCTTTCGTTGATCGCCTGCCGGGTCCTGCCGACATCGCCCACCCCAGAAGCAATCTGCCCCGCCAACTGGGCCGCGTTGCGCTCGGCCTCGAACAGTTTGTTGCGCGGAACGTAGCCTTCCCGGGCCAGGTCACGCAGGCCTTCAAGCTCTTGCTGCTGGAAGCGCATCTGCGCGTCGTAGTTGCGCTTGACGCCTTCGTAGCCAAGCAGTTGTTGCTGCAATGCCGCGGCTTCGTGCTCGATGATCTGCAAGCGGCTGCCCAGCTCCGCACGCCGGGTGATGAACAACTGGCTCTGCAACGCCATGGCCGCCTTGACCCGTGGCTCGTCGGCACGCGCCAGCAGCTCCGCCGGCCATTGGATCTCGGCGCTGCCCAGGCGCTCGGCAATCAAGCGCGCCTCGATGCTGCGATCATTGAGCAGCTTGCCCAGAGTCACGTCCAGTTGCGACTGCGCCTGCACCGTGTTGAGTTGCACGAGCAATTGCCCCTGGGTGACGCGGTCGCCATCGCTGACCAACAGCTTTTCCACTACCCCGCCGACCAACGACTGCACTGCCTTGCGCTCCCCCGCCACCACCACGGTGCCGCTGCCCACCACGCCCTGGTCGAGTGGCGCCAGGCAGGCCCAAAGCAGGAAACCACCCAGCGTCAGGACCAGGAACCCCACGCCATAACGCGCCGCACTCCCGGCATCGGTCCTGGCGCTGGGCAGCGCCAGGGTGTTGCGCACGCTCAGCCCCTGCTCGCTGTAAGCGTGTGCCTCTGGGATCAGATCACGCATCTTTGCCAGCCTCCCTGACCGTGGCCGGTCGCGGCCCCGGCATCAATGCCTTGAGCACTCGGTCCCGAGGGCCGAACGCCTGTTGAGTACCGTCCTTGAGCACCAGGATATGATCGACCACCGCCAGCACACTGGGCCGGTGAGTGATCAACACTACGGTGCTGCCGGCCGCCTTGAGCGCACTGATCGCCTGGACCAGCGCCAGCTCGCCGGCGTCATCGAGATTGGAGTTGGGCTCATCGAGCACGATCAGCGACGGCCGCCCATAGAGCGCGCGTGCCAGGCCCAGGCGTTGTTTTTGCCCACCGGACAAGCCAAGTCCGCCGGGGCCCAGCGGCGTGTCGTAGCCCTTGGGAAACCTCAGGATCATTTCGTGGATGCCGGCATGCCGTCCGGCGGCGATGATCTTGTCGGCGTCCTGCTCCCCGAAGCGGGCGATGTTGTCGGCGACCGTGCCGTCGAACAACTCGATGTCCTGGGGCAAGTATCCAAGGTGCGGGCCCAGTGCATCGTGGGACCATTGGCTGATCTCGGCATCGTCCAGGCGCACCGACCCGCCCATGGCCGGCCAGACTCCGACCAGGGCCCGGGCCAGCGTCGATTTGCCGCTGGCGCTGGGCCCGACCACGGCCAGCACATCGCCCTTGGCGAGGCTGAAATTGATCCCGCGCAGGATCGGCTGCGAAGCACCCGGCGGGCCGACATACAACTGTTCCAGGCGCACCGCGCCGGTGGGCGGTGGCAACGGCATGCGCAGGCGCTCACGCGGATGCTGGGCCAGCAATTGGCTCAGGCGTTGATAGCTCTGGCGCCCGGCGTTGAATTGCTTCCACGAGCCGATGGCGATTTCCACGGGCGCCAGGGCTCGCCCCAGCAACAGCGACATCGCAATCATCATGCCCGCCGACAGTTGGCCTTCGAGCACCAGCAAGGCCCCCAGCCCCAAGGCCAGGGACTGCCCGGAGATCCGCACGAAACGCGTCGCCGAAGTGATGCGCGCGCCGCGGTCGCTGGCATGGGCCTGGGCGGCAATGATGCGTTGCTGCAACAGGCTCCAGCGCTGGCGTAACGGCCCGAGCATGCCCAGGGCCTGGATGACTTCAGCGTTGTGCAGCGTGCTGTTGACATAGATCGACGACTGCACCCCCAAGCGATTGGCTTCGCCCAGACGCGTGCGCGTGGCCAGTTCGCCCCACAGCGCCAAGCCGATCAGCACCAGGGCGAGCACCAGCGTCAGCACGCCGAACCAAGGATGAAAGATGAACGCCACCAGCAGGAAGATCGGCAGCCAGGGGGCGTCGAGCAACGCGATCAAGCCTTGCCCGGTGATCAACTGGCGCAACGTCGCCAGGTCGCTGAGCACCTGTGCCGGGTTGGCGTTGTGTTCGCGCAGGCTGCGGGCAAAAGCCGCGTCGAAGACCCGCTCGCCCAAGGCATCGTCCAGCCCAGCGCTCATACGGATCATCACCTCACCGCGCACCCACTCGATCAAGGCACTGAACATGAACAGTCCCAGGGCCATCAAGGTGAGCATGAACAAGGTGGTTTCGTTGCGGCTGGTCAGGACCCGGTCGTAGACCTGCATCATATACAGCGACGGTACCAGCACCAGCAGATTGATCACGCCACTGAACAACGCCAGCGCCCAGAACACCCGGCGGTAGCTCAGTAAGGCAGCATCGATGTCATGACGCGGATCGAGTAGAAACCCCATGGGAAATTGCCTGCAAAAGAAATTGTCGGTCTAGGACGCAATCCATCGCGAGGCTCTTTTCATCGAGAGAGCTCGAGAAAAAACTATCTAGCTGATGTGCCGATACCAGGGACGATCCTCATCCCTACAGGCGCCAATTACTGACAACGCGACCGCGGGTTAGTGCCGGTTCGCCAGGCTGGATTTGCAAGTGGGTGACAGGCGGAAGGGCCGCGCTTCAAGACTGCGGTTTTTGCGTCTTGAATGGGCTGGAAAGGCGGTTTTGTTGACGCCAGTAACGTGGCGTCAACAGGGCAAAAATGCGCGGCTAGCCGAGGGAAGCGACATGTTCAGGCTGGGGCGAATGCCGCGACGTCGCCAGGCCGATAAAGGAAATGATCAGTGCCAGGCCCAGGGTGGTACTGACCTCGCTGCGGTGCTCGGGGGTGATCATCATGACCGCCAGCGCCGCCGAGATGAACACGATGACCAACCAGGTCAGCCAAGGGAACAGCCACATGCGAAAAGGCAGCTCGATGTTCTGCCGTTGCATCATCCGGCGCATGCGCAGCTGCGAGATGGCGATCACCAGGTACACCAGCAAGGCGATGGCGCCGGAGCTGGCGAGCAGGAACTGGAACAGGCCGGCGGGCATGAAGTAGCTGAACAAAGTGACACCCGCGCCCAACACGGTACTGGCAATCACCGCGGACCGTGGCACACCGGCCGAGGACGTGGCCTTCAAGGCCTTTGGCGCATCGCCACGGCGCCCCAGGGAATACAACATCCGCGAGGCGATGTAGATCGAAGAATTCATGCAACTGGCCACGGCGATCAGCACCACCACATCCACCAGGAATTTGGCGTGGGGAATGTTCATCAGTTCCAGGGCCCGCTGGTAGGAACCGACTGAAGCCAGGAGCGGATCGTTCCAGGGCACCACGGAAATGACCACGAAGATCGACAGCAGGTAGAACACACCGATACGCCAGATCACCGAACGGGTCGCCTTGGCGATGTTCTGCGCAGGGTTATCCGATTCAGCGGCGGCGATCGTCACCGCCTCCGTACCGATGAAGCTGAACATGATGGTGATGAACGCGCCCACCACCGCCGACAGGCCGTTGGGGGCGAACCCGCCATGCTCCTCCATCAACCGACTCAGGCCACTGGCCTCACGCTCGGGAATCCAGCCCATCAACACCGCGAAACCCAGGGAGATGAAGCCGATGATCGCCACGACCTTGGCCATGGCGAACCAGAACTCGAACTCACCGTATTTCGACACGCTGAACAGATTCGTCACGGCCAGCAGAACGATCGACACCGAGGCGAACAGCCAGGCATCGACGGCGGGAAACCATTGGTTGAGTACATGACCGGCGGCCAACGCTTCGATGGGAATCACCAGCACCCAGAACCACCAGTAGAGCCAACCGATGGTGAAACCTGCCCAGCGTCCGATGGCCTGGTCGGCATAGGTGGAGAAGGAGCCAGTATCCGGATTGGCGACGGCCATCTCGCCCAGCATGCGCATGACCAGGACCACCAACAGCCCGGAAAACAGATAAGCCAGCATGACGGCCGGGCCGGCGGCGGCAATGGCATGGCCCGATCCCACGAACAGACCCGCACCGATGATTCCGGCGATGGACAGCATGGTGACGTGACGAGGCTTGAAGCCCTGTGCCAGATGGCCGTTCAAGTCCTTGAAGCTGGGGCTGGTCATTTTTTTTATTCTCTTGTGATCGAACATTGAGACGCGCAGGGACAGTCGGTGTTGCTGGCTTTCCCGCCCTCCTGGAAGCGGCACCGTTTGGTTGTGTTGATCCACCCTGGGCGAACGTGCGCACTTGCGGTGAAAAGTCGCGCCACGTTACCTGCCTTCCCTCTCGAATTAGTTACCTGAACGCGCCATCTCTGTGCCTGATTTCGCCATCTGAGGCATGGCGTTTTGCCTCTTGCCAGGCGTCTGGACCGCGGCATGCAGCTACGTCGTCGAGGGGCGGCAACGAAATAAACCCTTTAAAAACTTTACTGGGTTAAGTATTTTGCATGCCTATGCCCGGCTTGTTGCTAACCGCAAAACCCTGTGGGAGCGAGTTTGCTCGCGATGGCGGTGTTTCAGTCGACTTGAATGCGGCTGGTCCACTGCTATCGCGAGCAAGCTCGCTCCACAGGATTGGTGCGCCGAGGCCTTTAACCTCTTCTTACGACAAGGACCCTCCCGTGAGCGGACTGCGTGAACGTCAAAAAGCCGAACGCCGGCAAGCCATCAGCAAGGCGGCGGTCGAACTGTTCGAGCGTCAGGGTTTCCAGAACACCACCATTGAACAGATCGCCAGCCAGGCCGGCGTATCGGCTCCCACGGTGTTCAAGTACTTCGGCAACAAGCAGGAGATCATCCTGGAAATCCTGCACGACGCCGACCAGCGCGCGCTCACGGACACCCGCAGCCGGATGCCTGAAATCGAGGACCCGGTCCAAGCGCTGTGTTATCTGGAGCGGCTGTTGACCGGTTACGCACTGGAGGTCATGCACCCGAGCCTGTGGCGCGAGTTGCTGCCGCTGATCCTGTTTGGTGGCGATAACGGGTTGCCCGAGGGGTATCGCGCCATGAACGATGCGCTCAGGGCCGAAATCAGCGGGCTGATCAGGGAACTGCAACAGGCCGGCAAATTACGCGCCGACCTGGACGTCGACCTCGCCGCGTTCCTGTTGAACGACTATTCGCACTTACAGCTGTTCAGGCTGGTCAACCAGGAACAACCGGATATCGAGGCACACTCCACACAGGTCCGGCGGATCACCGAGTTGCTCTTCCTGGGTATGCGCGCCTGAGGGCGTCACCCACCGATACGGACCCGGCGCCGCAACGCCGGGTCACGCTGATCAGCGATGGGTCTTGATGCCGGTCCAGGTGCGGGTGCGGATCCGCTCCACAGCGGCCGGCACCGGCTCCAAGGCGAACAGGGTCTTGCGTGCCTCGTCCGACACATACATGGCGGGGTTATTGCGAATTTCGGCATTGACCAACGCCGTGGCATCCTTGTTCGGGTTGGGGTAACCGATCTTGTTGCTGATCCGCGCGATGACATCAGGACGCAAGATGTAATTGATGAACGCGTAGGCTTCCTTGGCATGAGGGGCGTTGGTGGGGACCATCATGACGTCCGACCACATCGGTGCACCTTCCTTGGGCAGCACCATTTCCACCTTGACCCCCTTCCCCGCGTCTTCGGCCAGCCGCTTGGCCAGGGCCACCCCACCGGACCAACCCACCCCTACGCAGATCTCGCCGTTGGCCAGGTCCATGCCATAGCGCGACGAATTGAAGTAGGTGATGTAAGGCCGGACCTTGAGCATGGCCGCCTGCGCCTTTGCGTAGTCCTCACGTTTCTGGCTGTTGGGGTCCAGCCCTTCGTAGTGCAAGGCAATGGGCACGATCTCGTTGGCGGCGTCCAGCAGACCGACGCCACAACTGGCCAGTTTGGCCATGTTTTCTTCCTTGAAAAGGATGTCCCAAGTGTTCATTTGCACATCGGCACCCAACACCTGGCGCACCTTATCGACGTTGTAGCCGATCAGGGTCGTACCCCACAGGTATGGTGCGGCATAGCGGTTGCCCGGATCGCCCACCGCCTCCAGCGTCTTCATGAACTCAGGATCCAGATGCTGCCAGTTCGGCAACTGGCTGCGGTCCAGGGGCTCGACGGCGCCCGCGGCGATCAGGTGACTGACGCTGGAACTGCTCGGGTAGACCACGTCATACCCGGAGTTGCCGGTCAGCAGCTTGGCCTCCAATGTCTCGACACTGTCGAAGACGTCATAGATGGGGCGGATGCCGGTTTCCTCCTCAAAACTCTTGAGGATTTCAGGCGGCAGGTACTCGATCCAGTTGTAGATCCGCACCGTCCGTTCCTCGGCCAGGCTCGCGCCGCTGACCAGCATCGAAACGACAGCGCCCAGCAAGGTGTTGCGCAAAAACAGGTTCATGATCAAACACTCCAGCGCGGCCGCGAAGGCTCGCGGCACTTAATAGCGGTAGGTGAAGTAGAGTTCCAGCGCGCTGAATTTCCGGTCGTCGCCGAAGACCTGTTTGGCCGCCGCCATGGGTTTGACCCAGTTGTACGACAGCGAGGTGGACAACGACTTCGACGGCGCCCAATCCAGGAAGACTACACTCTCGTCGGCAAAACGCCGGTCGCTGACGGCGGTGCCCATGTAGTTTTTTTCGTCGAGCCAGAACTGGTAGTGGATCGCACCGAGGGTGAGGGTTTCGTTGAGGTGGGTCTTGAGTGAGAACTGCTGGACGTTTTCGTTGCTGTTGAACATCAGGTAGTTGCCGACGACATCGCCGATCAGCCAAGTGCTCCAGTCGACGAAACCCTTGCTCAACGGATCCCAGGCTTTCTGTCGGTTGTCCGTGAGGTTGTCATCACCGGAAAAGCTCGCGTAGCGGTAGCCGATCACCGGGGTCAACGGCAGCGTGCTGAAGGTGTAATCCGCCTGGCCATACCAGGCCTTGGCGTCGTAGTCCACGCCTTCGCCGCTGCCCCGTTCCAGGGCATATTCAGCGTTGAGAGTCAGGTCCGGGATACCCGGGACCTTGGCGTTCAAGGCCCTGACGTTGTACACCAGCATGCCATCGCGGCGACGCGGCAAGGTACTGCCCTTGGGCCCCATGGCCTTGACCTTCAACGCGGTGGCGCCCAGCGTCACCTGGTCGTCGAGGTTGTAGTCCAGGTTCACGCCGCTCATGCGGAAGTCCCCCAGGTCGCTGTCGGTCCCCAGGCTGAAGCCCTGGACTTTCAATGCGCCATGATCCCAGGCGACCACCGCCGAATCCTTGAAGGCGGTGCGTGGGGCGAGCCAATAGGCGCCGTCGTTCAACTGATCGAGGTTGCCATCCATCACGATGAAACCGTTGCCGATCATGTAATTCTGACGACCGCCCGTGACCGTCCACTCCCCAGCCCGGAAACCGCCATAGAACTCTTCGGTCGACACCTTGCCGTCGGAACTGCGGGTGAAGCCACCGGCATCGCCATCACCGAAGGTGGTCGCCCCCACCAGGGAGCCGCCGGCCAGCAGGCTGAAATCCGGCTGCACGGCATACTCCAACTTGACGCCCGGCTTGACGTAGAATTCCTGCCAGTCGATTTTCGTGCCGCCATTCTTGCCGCTGCGCATGTCCACCACGCCGCCGCCAAAGTTGACGTTGCGGGTGGACAGGACCGCGCCACCGGCCGTTAAGTTAACCTCGCCCTTGAGGTTGCCCTCCTCGAAGGTGTAGCCCGCCCAGGCAACCTGGGCGGTCAAGGGTAACCCGAGCACGAGGAAAGTTCGGGACAAACGCATCATGGAAACCATATGGAGCTCCTGTTGATTATTGTTGTTACAGGGCAGTGAATGGCGGCGCAAACCCGCGCCAACACCTGGCTGGGCCGGGTGAGCGGAACGAACTCTTGTGTTTATCGGATGAAGTCAGGGCGTCAGTTGCGCCGCGATGGCACGCAGCATGCGCACGCTGTCGCCGTCGAAGGGGCTGACGGCTTCGTCCAGGGACGACTGCTTGACGATCACCACGCCGGACGGTTTGTCGATGAACAGGTATTGGCCATGGATGCCACCGGCCATGAGCGCCTGGCTGTGGTCGTTGAAGACATACCACTGGCTGCGGTAGGACGCGCCAGGGGTCCAGCTCGAAAAGTCGGCGCAGGCGGCATAGATCGCAGGGTCGGCGCCAGCGGCGATACCGGCGAGCGCCTCGGCCGAGAGCAGTTGTCGCCCCTCCTGGCGGCCATCGTTGGCCAGCAGGCGGCCGAAGCGCGCCATGTCACGCAAGGTCGCGCTGAACCCGGCACCGGCCACGCTGCGGCCCCAGGGGTCCGCCAGGAAGTAGCCGTCACGTTCGCAGCCCAACTGACTCCACACCTCCTGCAGCAACTGATGACAGGCCTTGCCAGACGCCCGTTCCATGACCCAGGCCAACGCCTCGGTGGTGGCCGTCACGTAATGGAAAAAACCGCCGTGATTGCCGCGCTTTCTCAATGATGGCAAGTACTGGTACAGGGATTCGAACGTCGTGTATTGCGCCGGCGCCGGCTGGAAACCGCAGGCGTAGCCGTATTGGGAACTCTCTGAATCCGGGTCCTCATAGACCTCGCTGTAATCGACGGCCACGGCCATGTCGAACAGCTGGCGCACGGTCGCATCGCCGAACGCGCTGCCCGTCAGTTCCGGTACGTAATGGGCGGCCGTCAGCGTCGGGTCCAACAGGCCTTCGCAAACCAGTTGCTCGCCCAGGGCACCGATCAGCGACTTGGTCACCGAAAACATGATGTGCCGGTCCTGGGGGCTCTGGCCATTGAAGTACCGCTCGAACAGCACGGTGTCGCCCTTAAGGACCAGGAACCCATCGGTCTGGCTGGCGATCAGGTGGTCGATCACGCTGATGCTCAGGCCACACTCGCTGTCGAAGTGCAGCTCATCCAGCGGCTGGAACGCCTGCTTGAACGCGCTGACCGGCCCGGCGCCGGCCCGCACATCGATGGAAGGACGCAAGCGCGCCAGGTTGCGGAAACCCCATTGGCTGTACGGCGGGCTCATCCAGTTGTGCCAGGTGACGCGGCGATGGGGTTCGGCGGGAAAGCCTTGCATGAGCGAAGGCGCCAGGCGTGCGTCGGAGGGCGATTCATGAGTCTCGACGTAGAGACTGGCCAGTGAAGGCACGGTGTTCTGATTCATTGGGTTGCCCCTGCGAAATGACTCTGCGTGAAAGCAGATGCAGGAGAATAATTACTCGATGTAATTTTTTAGTCAATAAAACTTTTTATCGACATTCCTTTCCGATCTGAATCCCGTGACCAGCCGTGCCCGTGGGAGCAGGCCTTGCTCTTACCGTCGGCTCAGTCCTAAGCAAATAACTTAAAGTTATTTATTATCATTTTTTTAGATCATTTAGATTAAGTCTTAAGCCCAATGGCTTCCTCCGGTGATGCCATCAAGGAGCGTTGGCGCTCACCCACCTTCCGTCACGGCAATCTCATTAACGGGCCACCGTCATGCAGCTTCTAACCCTACCTCCCTCCCCCGGCCTGGCCACCTCGATTCGTGCCACGGCCCAGGTCTTCGAAGACCCCACCTCCCGCGCCTTGCTGGAACACCTGCAACAAGTAGCGCCCAGTGATGCCAGCGTATTGATCATCGGCCAGACCGGCACCGGCAAGGAACTGGTGGCGCGCCATGTGCACAACCTCAGCGCCCGTCGCCACAAGCCGTTCGTTGCGGTCAACTGCGGGGCGTTTTCCGAGACTCTGGTGGAGGCCGAGCTGTTCGGCCATGAAAAAGGCGCTTTTACCGGCGCGTTGACGGCCAAGGCCGGCTGGTTCGAGGAAGCCGATGGCGGCACCCTGTTCCTCGATGAAATCGGTGATTTGCCGCTGCCGATCCAGGTCAAGTTGCTCCGGGTATTGCAGGAGCGCGAAGTGGTTCGACTGGGGTCGCGCAAGAGCATCAAGATCGATGTGCGTGTATTGGCGGCCACCAACGTACAGCTGGAAAAAGCCATCAATGCCGGGCACTTTCGCGAAGACCTCTATTATCGCCTGAACGTGGTCAGCCTGGCGCTCAAGCCGCTGCGCGAACGTCCCGGCGACATCCTGCCGTTGATACGCCACTTCATCGCGCAGTACAGCCACAGGCTCGGCCACGGCGAGGTGACGCTGGATGCTCACGCGCAACGCAAGTTGCTCGACTATTCCTGGCCGGGGAACATCCGCGAACTGGAAAACGTCATCCATCACACGCTGCTGATCTGCCGCAACAAAGTGATTGGTGTGCAGGACCTGCACCTGTCGAACTTTCGTATCGAGCGCCAGGACAACCCACCGCAAGCAGCCCCTCAAAGTGCAGAGGAGCTCTTGCAGAAAGCCTTCGAGAAACTGCTCGAGCAGGAACACGGCGATGTGTATGAAAAGGTCGAGGCCGAGTTGTTACGCACCGCCTACCGATACGCCAATTGCAATCAGGTCCATACCGCCAGCCTGCTGGGCCTGAGTCGCAATGTCACCCGCACGTTGCTGATCAGGATTGGCGAACTGGTGGTCAACAAACGCCGTCCCACGCTCAGTACGCGGGACGGCCAGGTGGTCAACCTTTCAACTTGATCGAGCCCCGACGCCCATAGGCTCCTCAGCCCTCGCCCCGGCCCGCGCACCCAGGTAGAAGTCCTGGAGATCGCTGCGGGCCGCCAGTTGCTCGGCGCTGCCTTCGCTGACCACCCGACCGTTTTCCAACACGTAGCCATGGTGGGCGTAACGCAGGGCGACATTGATGTTCTGTTCGGCGATCAAGAAGCTCACACCATCACGCTGATTGAGTTGCCGGACGATCTCGAAGATTTCCTCGACGATTTGCGGCGCCAGGCCCATCGACGGTTCGTCCAGCAAGACCAATTGTGGCCTGGCCATCAGCGCGCGGCCTATCGCGATCATCTGTTGCTCGCCGCCCGAGGTGTAGCCGGCCAGGCTCTTGCGCCGCAGTTTCAGCCGGGGGAAATGGCCGTAGACCAATTCCAGGTCAGCCAGCAACTGGCGACGCGGCACCTGGCGCGCCAGGGCACCGGCCAGAAGGTTTTCCTCCACGGTCAACTGGGCAAAGCAATGCCGACCTTCCAGCACTTGCACCAGGCCGCTCGCCGCCAAGGTGTGAGGCGCGCTGCGGGTCACGTCTCGCCCCTGGTAGACAATCCTCCCCCGCACCACCTCGCCCCGTTCGGCGCGCACCAGGTTGGAGGCCGCCTTCAGCGTGGTGCTTTTACCCGCGCCGTTGGCGCCCAGCAGCACCACGACCTGCCCTTTTTTTACCTCCAGCGACACACTGCGCACTGCCAGGATGGTCTGTTCGTAGAGCACTTCAATATCGTCGATCTGCAGGATCGGCACGTTCGTCGCCATGCTGTTTCGCCTTTTCAGATAGCGACCGGACGCGTGCGCCCGGTCGCCGCGATGCCTCAGGATTCCTTGCTGCAATCACGCGGGGTAATGCCTTTTTCCCGGGCGTACTGGTGCGAAGACGCTTCGATGATCGGCCGCAACAGGGCGCGGTCGGCCTGTACCCAGTCACTGATCAGCTTCCACTGGGTACCGTCCCATTGCTGGAAACGCACCGCACCGCCGCCTTCATGGTCCGAGCACGACAATTGCAACGGCTGCACCAGGCCTAATGCCCCCAGTCCCTTGAGCCGGGCATCGTCGAGCTTGAGGTTCTCGAAGCCCCAACGCACCTGCTCACCCGTCAGGGGTTGCTGACCGAATTTCTGCTGGGCAATGCGCAGCGCCTCTACGTTGAGGATGCCGTTGACCACGCCGAGGTTGTAGTACACGGTGCCGAACCGCTTGGGATCGGCCAGGTCGCCATGGCCGGCGTCGACCACCTGCTGCTTGATACCCTGCAACACCGGGAAGTCGGTGCCTGAAGGGTGCGTGGTGATGGCGATGAAGCCCTTGGCCGCGGCACCGGCCGGCGCGGCGTCATCTTCGGAGTTGCTCCAGATGTTGCCGATGATGTGGTCGGCCGGGAAACCGACTTTCTGCGCGGTTTTCAGCGCCACCGGATTCATCACCCCCCAACCGCGCAGGATCACCCAATCGGGTTTTTCCCGGCGGATATTCAGCCACTGCGACTGCTGTTCGTTGCCGGGGTGCGGTACCTCCAGCAAGGTCAGCGCAAAGCCGTACTTGTCGGCCAGGGTTTGCAGGACCTCATTGGTTTCCTTGCCATAGGGCGAACCGTGATACAGGGTGACGATCTTCAAGCCCTTGAGCTTGTCCAACCCGCCGGCGCGCTGGCCGATGTAATTGATGATCGCCGAGACCTCGGAATACGGGTTCAACTGCAACGGGAAAACGTAGGGGAACACGCTGCCATCGGTGGAATCCGTGCGCCCATGGTTGATGGTGATCAGCGGCAGTTTGTCGGCTGTCGAGCGCTCCAGCGTGGCGTAGGCGATGCCCACCGACAGCGGATTGGTGGCAGCCGCCGGCGCGCCGTTCAAGCCTTTCTTCAGACGTTCGTAGCACTCCACGCCTTTCTCGACCACATATTCGGTCTCGCACTCACTCCAGGTCAGCTTGACGCCGTTCACGCCGCCATTGGCGTTGACGTACTTGAGGTAGTCGATGAAGCCGCCAAAAAAACCGGTGCCGCCGGCTGCATAAGGGCCGACGCGATAGCTTTGCAGCGGGAAGTATTGCTCGTTGTCCGCCTGGACGGTGAACGCCGCGGCGGTGAGGCTCAGGGCCAGTGCCAGGCTGCTGGCGAATGATCGTTTGAACATCGAATTTTCCTTGTCATGAAGCCGTGGATAAGCCAACAAAATGGAACTGCAAACCCGCCTTGTGCGGTTCGCTCAGTAGCGCAACGGCCACAGCCGTGCGCGCTGGCGAAATCTCTGCCAGAGGCGCGCAAGGCCCTCTGGCTCCTTGATCAGGAACAGGATGATCAGGGCGCCGAATATCATCTTCTGCAGGTTCTCCACCTGGCCGGCGTCCACCAGCCCGCCGGGCAGCAGCGACACCAGGCTCGAAAGCAACACCGGAAACAGCACGATGAAAGCCGCGCCGAGGAAGTTGCCCAGCAGGCTGCCGAGGCCGCCGATAATGATGATGAACAGGATCTGGAACGACCGGTTCAGATCGAAGCCGTGGGGCTCCACGGTACCCAGGTAAGCAAAGGCCCACAGGGCACCGGCCACGCCGAGGAAAAACCCACTGATGGCGAACGCCAGCAGCTTGGTCTTCGCCAAGGGAATACCGATGATCGCAGCGGCGGTGTCCATGTCGCGCACCGCCATCCAGTTGCGCCCCAACTCGCTACGCACCAGGTTCTTGCCCAGCCAGAACAGCGTTACCACCACGCTCAGGGTCAACAGATAGCGGCCGGCCGGCGCGTCGAGGTTCACCCCGAATACCTCCAGGCGCGGCGCACTGATCACGCCCGAGGCGCTGTTGTTGGAAAACCAGCTGAACCGGGTCAGCGCCCAGGTCACGAAGAATTGCGCCGCCAGGGTCGAGACCAACAGGTAGAAGCCTTTGATGCGCAGGCTCGGCAGGCCGAACAGCACCGCCACCAGTGCCGCCATCAGCCCGCCCAGGGCAATGCTGACCAACAATGGCAAGCCGGCGACCCGTATTTCAAGGTTGTAGGTGGCGAAGGCGCCCACCGCCATGAACGCCGCCGAACCGAGGGACAGTTGCCCGGCATAACCGGTGAGCAAATTGAGCCCCAACCCGGCCAAGGACAGCACCAGGAACGGAATCAGGATCGCGCTGAACCAGTAGTCGTTGCCCAGCCAGGGCACCACGACGAAGGCAAAAAGCAACAATGCGGCCAGCCCGTGACGGTCCTGGCGCAGGGCAAAGACCCGGCGGTCCTGGGCATAGCGAGTGTTGAACTGGCCTGCTTCTCGATAAAACATGAGTGTTCTCCCTAAACCCGTTCGATGGCCCGTTCGCCAAACAACCCCGCCGGACGCACCAGCAGAAACAACAACGCCAGCACGTAGGGAAACCAGTTCTCGATGCCACTGCCGATGAAGGGCCCGAGGTAAACCTCTGCCAGCTTCTCCGAAGCCCCGATGATCAGGCCACCGACAATCGCCCCGCTGATGGAGGTGAACCCACCGATGATCAATACCGGCAAGGCCTTGAGCACCACCAGCGAAAGCGAGAACTGCACGCCCAGGCGAGCGCCCCAGAGCAGGCCGGCGACCAGCCCGACAAACCCCGCCACCGCCCACACCACCACCCAGACCCGCTGCAAACGAATGCCCACGGCCAACGCCGCCAGCGGGTCATCGGCCACCGCCCGCAACGACAATCCGAGCCGGGTCTTGTTGAACAGCCAGGACAACAGCAGCACCAGGAACGCCGCGGTCACTGCGGCAAAAATGTCGAACTGCGACAACAACATCCCGCCCAACTCCAGCGGCTCATCGCTGATACCCAGCTCCAGGCCATGCACCTGGGCGCCCCAGAGTGCCTGGGCGAAACCTTCGATGACGTAGGACAGCCCGAGGGTGGCCATGAACAGCGTGATCGGCGAACGGTTGACCAAGGGCCGCAGCACCACCCGCTCCACCGCCACGGCGATCAGCACCATGGCCGCCAGGCTGATGACGAACGCCAGCCAGAACGGCACACCGCGCTCCACCAGGCTGACGAAGGTCAGCGCCGAGAACAGTACCATCGCGCCCTGGGCGAAATTGAACACCCCGGAAGCCTTGTAGATCAGCACGAAACCGATGGCCACCAAGGCGTACATCACCCCCGCCAACAACCCACCAATCAATACTTCAAAGAAAAATTCCATCGCCGCTCCCATTCTGCGGACGCAACTTGCCTGCCCTCCCTGGCGGGAAGGTGTCGAATGTCCAGTATCAGTGGCGAGTACCCAGGTAGGCCGAAATGACCTCGGGGTTCTGCCGTACGTCTTCAGGCGAACCGTCGCCGATCTTGCGACCGTAATCGAGCACCACCACGTGGTCGCTGATGTCCATGACCACGCCGATATCGTGCTCGATCAACACCACCGTCGTGCCCAGCTCGCGGTTGATGTCGACGATAAAGCGGCTCATCTGCTGCTTTTCGTCGGCGTTCATCCCGGCCATGGGTTCGTCCAGCAATAACAGCCGAGGCTCCGCCGCCAGCGCGCGGGCCAACTCCACCCGTTTCTGCAAGCCATAGGGCAGCGTGCCCACCAGGACGTCGCGCCAAGGCTGCAAATGCAGGAACGCGATGACACGCTCGGCCGCTTCGCGCTGACGGTCATCCTCGGCCCGGGCGCGACCGATGCGCAGTGCCTGTTCGATCCAGGTGCTGCGGCGCTTGAGGTTGCGTCCGGTGAGCACGTTGTCGAGCACGCTCATGCCCTTGAACAGCGCGATGTTCTGAAATGTCCGGGCAATGCCGCGGACCGCCACGTCGTGGGGGCGCATCCGGCGCCGCTCCTGTCGATCAAAACGGATGTGCCCGTCCTGGGCCTGGTACACGCCGCTGATGACGTTCAGCAGCGAACTCTTGCCGGCGCCGTTGGGGCCGATCAAGGCGCAGATCTCACCGGCGGCGACGCGAAAGCTGATGTCCGTGACCGCTTTGACGCCTTTGAATGACAGCGAAATATGGTCCAGCTCCAGCAAATGCGTGATGGCCGTCTGGGTCATGGGACGTCTCCTCTCAGGCCAGCTGCGACTGGAGGCCCGTCCAGTCATCGGTGATGTGCTGCACCAGGTTCGGTGGCGCTTGCCAGTGGGCCCCGTCGTCCCATTGGCGAACCGCGATACCCAATGCCTGGAAAAATGCCTGGGTTTCGGACGGCAAGGCATCGCCCACCAGCAGCGGCGCGCGGGTCCGGGAAAACCCCAGCACGTCGCGCAAAGACCGGCGCACCAGCCAGTCCCCCAGATACCGTTGCAACAGCCCCGGCTGCGCTGCCAACGCCCAGTCCACCAGCCGGCGCGACCCATTGCCCGGCTCCGGCAAACGCTCCAGCGCATAGCGGTGCAAACGCTCGTAGGTTTCCCGCGTCCCGGCCACCAGCGTCGGGCCCAGCTCGCGACGGTCGCGATCACGGGTCGCCAGGTTCTCAGGGAAGTTCAGGCGAAAACCGGCCATCAACCAAGGCGCCAGCAGATAGCGAGCTTGCCCGCCCGAGGCGAACGCCCGTGCGGCCAATGCCTCTTCCTGCCGGCCCAGCCCTTCGCGCACCAACAACCGCTGCCCCTCCTGCAACAGTTCGGCGTGGCTGATGCGTTGCTCCTCCATCGCCCGTCCACTTCCGCGATAAAAGACAAAGGCCGTTTGCAGTGCTTGCCCTTGCGGGGCCAGGTCAACGATTGGCCGCTCGGCAGCCAACGCGGCGTAATCCAGCGCTTGCGCAGATGGCAGCGAATCCGACAGGCCACGCTTGTCGAGGTAGACCCACACCCCCACGGCCACCTGCGCCGCACGCAGACGCAGCATCTCTTCCACGCCTTCGACCAGGACGAAACCCGGCTGCAGCGTGGCGAGCCGTTGCACCTGTTCGGCCGCCGTCTCCAGCGGGTCGAACAGACTCGCCACGCCGCCCAGCCATTGCGCAGCCAATGCGGCAAGCAGTGCCTGCGGCCTGGGTCGACTGATGATCGTCAGGGTCGCGCCCGCCGCAAAACCGCGGGCTTGCAGGGCACTGGCGAAACGACGCACCTCGTCGGCCACGTGCGCCCAGGTCCGCTCCTGCCAGACACCCAGGTGCTTGTGGCGTAGCGCGACGTCCGTGCCATGCTCCAGCGCCTGGCGCTGCAACCACTGGGGCAAGCTGGCCGGGACCAGCTCGAGGGTGTCGGTGAATGTGCCCATGCTGCCTCCCTCGCCTAAGCGACCGCCGCCGTTTTGGCTGCCGCTTTGCGTTGCTCAAGCTCACGCACCAGCGGCAGGACCTTACGACCGAAATACTCGACTTCTTCCTGGAAGTGCAGGAAACCGGCGAGTACCAGATCCACGCCTACCGCCTTGAGCGCGACGATGCGTTCGGCGATCTGCTGCGGCGTGCCGATCAGGTTGGTCTTGAAGCCATCGTTGTATTGCACCAGGTCCTCGAAGCTCGACTTGGCCCAGTTGCCCTCGCCTTCCGGGCTGGACTTGCCGGCCTGCTTCGCCGCATCGCCGAAGGCATTGACGGCCTCGGGATCGGCCTGGTCGATGATCTGGGCGAGGACCGCACGCGCCTCTTCTTCCGTGTCGCGGGCAATGACAAAGGCGTTAACACCGACCTTGACCTTGTGGTTGTTGGCCGCGGCTTTCGCCTGGAGGTCATCGATCTGCGCCTTGACGCCTTCCACGGTATTGCCGTTGGTGAAGTACCAGTCCGATACCCGGGCGGCCATGTCCCGAGCCGCACGTGAGCTGCCACCCTGGAAGATCTCCGGGTGCTGCTGCAGTGGTTTTGGCTTGAGGGTGTAGTCGTGGAAGCGGTAGAAATCACCGCGCAGGGTGAAGTTGTCGGTGGTCCAGATGCCCTTGAGCGCAGTGATGAATTCTTCGGAACGGCGATAGCGCTCATCGTGCTCCAGCCACGGCTCGCCAATGGCCGTGAACTCGCCCTTGAACCAGCCCGACACGATGTTGACCGCCACGCGGCCGCCGGTCAGGTGGTCGATGGTTGCGATCTGCTTGGCCAACACCGACGGCGTCCACGGCCCCGGCAGCACCGCGGCGATGACTTTCAGGCGCGTAGTGGCGGCCAGCAAGGCATGACTGAACGCGACGGACTCATGCTGGTATTCAGCCCCATAGCCGGCGGTAAAGCGCACTTGGGACAGGGCGTAGTCGAAGCCGGCCGCTTCAGCGATCTGGGCCAGCTTGCGGTTGTAGTCGATGCCCCAGTCGGTGCGTTGTTCGATTTTGCTGACCACCAGACCGCCACTGACGTTGGGCACCCAGTAGGCAAATTTGATCGTGTCCTGGCTCATTGCATGTACTCCACGGCTCGTTTTGAAAGGAAAAATGGATCAGGCAGCACTGGCGTCACGCCGGGCGCCCGGGACCAGGCTCAGCAACGCCGATTCGACGGCGCGCTCGATACGCTCCAGCACCTGCGCACTGGAGATCCGGTATTGGCTGAAATCGGTTTCGCTGGCATAGACCCCCACTGGCAGGCTGAGGGCCTGGAAGAAGCCGAACAGGGGTCGCAACTGGTGATCGATCATCAAGGCATGGCGATCCGAGCCACCTGTCGCGGCCAACAGCACCGGTACGTTCTTGAGGGCTTCGTGATGAACAAAATCGAACAGGTGCTTGAACAGGCCGGTGTACGAGGCTCGGTACACTGGGCTGGCGGCGATCAGCAGATCGGCCGATTCAATGGCGTGCAGATCCTCCTGCACGGCAGCCGGCAACGCCTCGCGACGCAACACCCCGGCGAACAGTGGACCGACCTTGGCCAATTCGATCAAGCGCACCTCGATCGGCAGCTGCTGCCCGAGCCGGTCCACCAACGCCTGGAGCAGTGCCAGGGTGCGTGACGGGTGCTGCACGCTGCCTGACACCGCCACCACTTTGAATTGCTTGCTCATCGCTTACCCCATGCCTGGAGACGCCACCTCAGCGTCTGCACAAGGTGTAGAGCAGCAACCGTGCCAGTCGAATATTTCCTTATTAATCAATTAATTACATGACACTCTCAATCACTGCACTGTCGCCCGACGGACAAGCTGTTGGTCCACTGTTGCCTGGCGAACACCAGGCATGTCGACGTCCGTCGCGGCAACTGTTGCCCGGCACACAGTTGCGCAACAGATTGACCGCGGCCAGGACAGCCCTTGCGCTGATGAACGCCGTATGGACCCCGCATTTACGGGCGTTGGGCCTCGGGCATGGACTGTGCAATGGCCTTTGGCACCGGCAGATTTTTCCGCTGCCCGCCGACTCGCCCCCCAGAAGGAATATCAACATGACCGCACAGCAACACCACCTGCCGCCGATCCTTTCCACGGGCACCGACTATGAGCTCCTGGCCGAACGCTTCCGACCGATCTTTGCGCGCATCCAGGCCGGCGCCCTGGAGCGTGAGCAAACGCGCAGCCTGCCCTTTGAACAGGTGAAATGGCTGAAGGAAGCCGGCTTTGGCGCCGTCCGCGTACCGGTCGAATATGGCGGTGCCGGGGCTTCGTTGCCGCAACTGCTGCAATTGCTGATCGAACTGGCTGAAGCCGACTCCAACCTGCCCCAGGCCTTGCGCGGGCACTTCGCATTCGTCGAGGACCGCCTCAACGCCCACGCCAGTAGCCCACAGGACACCTGGTTCAAGCGCTTTGTCGAGGGTGAGTTGGTGGGCAATGCCTGGACGGAAGTCGGCGCGGTGAAAATCGGCGAAGTCGTCACCCGGGTTTCCCGCCAGGGTGATCAGTGGGTCGTCAACGGCACCAAGTACTACAGCACCGGCAGTATCTTCGCCGACTGGATCGACGTGTATGCCCAGCGCGACGACAACGGCGCCGACGTGATTGCCGCCGTCCGCGTGCACCAGCCGGGCGTCAAGCAAAGCGACGACTGGGACGGCTTCGGCCAACGCACCACCGGCAGCGGGACGTCGCTGTTCGAGAATGCGTTGGTCGAGGCGGAAAATCTCATCGACTTCTCTACCCGCTTCAAATACCAGACCGCGTTTTATCAACTGGTGCTGCTGGCCGTGCTGACCGGCGCTGGCCGCGCTGCGGTTCATGACATCACCGAGCAAGTGCGCAAACGCACGCGGGTCTTCAGCACCGGCAATGCCAGCGAAGTGAGCCAGGACGTGCAAGTGCAGCAAGTGATCGGCAAGGCATCGGCCCAGGTCTACGCCGCCGAAGCCACCACCCTGCGCGCCGCGAGCGCCTCCCAACGCGCTTACGAAAGTCGCTTCAGCCAGGACGCCGAGATCGAGCACACCGCCAACATCGCCGCCGAACTGGAGTCGGCCCAGGCCCAGGTGGTGATTTCCGACCTGGTGTTGCGCGCCACCAGCGACCTGTTCAATGCCCTCGGAGCTTCGGCCACCAGCACCAGCAAGGCCCTCGACCGCCACTGGCGCAATGCCCGCACCGCTGCCTCGCATAATCCGTTGATCTACAAGGAGCGCATCATCGGTGATTGGGAAATCAACGGTACGGAACCGCCGTATGTCTGGCAGATTGGCGGGGGCTCGAAGCAGCTTTGAGCAGGCTTGCTCGCGATAGCGGCGGTTCAGCTACATGGATGTTGGGCTGGCTGGCCTCATCGCGAGCAAGCTCGCCCACATTGGATCTTCAGCGGACACAATATCCGCGTGCACCCGGAATCCTTCTGTGGGAGCGGGCTTGCTCGCGAAGAGGCCAGCACATTCAACATCTTCATTGACTGTGACGCCGCCTTCGCGAGCAAGCCCGCTCCCACAGGGGTTCTGGGTTGAACATGGGTTTCGTGTCCACTGGAGATCGCGTGTGGGAGCGAGCTTGCTCGCGATGGCGGTGGTGCAGTTGCATGGATGCCTGTTCCTTACACCACACGTTCGACGTAGTGGGATTCCCCACCTCCAGTCGCCCCCGATAACCAACCCCACACGAAACTCAACGTCGTACGCCCTGCTTGATCAACACTCACCGTCCCACGAGACCAGCCGGAAAGAATCTCACCCTCCGTAGTCAAGCATTGGAAGAGAAGCTCAATGGTATCGGGGCCCGTTACACGTCCGACTTGATTGCCCAGGCGAATCCGGCCGCCTTGGTAAGTACTCGAAATGGCGCCGTCCTCGACGTGGTAATGAAATACCGTGCCTGCGCCAGAGAGTCCTTGGGCGTTGTCCGCCACCGTAAACCGGCGATTGTGCAAACGCTCGCTGATTGAAGAAGAGAGAGTTTCCATAAATGTCGCGTCCTCTAGTCGAGATATTCCATTGCGGCCGTCGATGCCCCTGAATCATTTTTGTCGTCACTGGTAAAGCCCCCCGGGTAAGTACCGAGTCGCAGGGCTAACTGCCTACCTCTCCACAAAGCCAAGAGGAACTCATCCCAGACGATCAAAACACTGGCATCATTCCTTTTTCCTTGCACTCATGGAGTGACTGTGACGAATCTAAGTGCCGCCCCTGAGTTTGTACCCGCCTCCACTTTATCGCCCTACCGCTTCTTTCCCCGGCTCGGGATGTTGGTGCTGGCCACTCTGGTCGTCTTCCTGGCCGCGATACCCGAGGTCCTTTTCGTACCCGCGGACATGCAGGCCTATCTGATGTTCACGACCACCTCGGGGCTCACCGCGCTTGTCCTCCTCGGCCTCTTCGCCCTGCAATACCGTGCCGATTCGCGCATGCAGTGGCGCGGTCATGCCATTGGCAAACCCCTGCGGTGGGGGGCGATCGGCATTGTCGGGACCTACCTGCTTTTCGGGGTCGCCGTCTTCGTGTTCGGGTTGCCCCGTGAGGTGTTCATGGCCGAGCTTCTGGACGGGCTCAACCGTTGGCAGGCCACGATCAAGATTGCCTCGCTGATCGTGCTGCCGCCCATCGCCGAAGAGCTGTTCTTCCGCCATTACATGCTCCGGCTGTTTCCCTACGAAAACAGCCGTGCCTGGACATGGATCGCGATCATCGTAACGTCGGCCGTCTTCGCCGGCATGCACATCCAATACGGAAATTGGATGACGATCGTGCTGATCTTCGCCTGTGGAGGCGTGTTCGCCGTCGCCAGGGTGGTCAGCGGTGGGCTGCTGGTGCCGGTGCTCCTGCATTCGCTGACCGAGATTGTCGCACTGAGCGCTGACCAGTCTTTCTCGCTGATGGGGCTTTACGGTTGAGCCAGCGGTGCCAGGCCTGCGGCCCTCCATGGCTTCACGGCGCCTGAACCTCGACGGGTGGCAGAAGGAACTCGCCCATCTGCGGGTAGTGCATGGTCAGGACCGCCCACCTCAGGCCCTCCACGCCTGATACGGTGCCGGATGCCTTGGACGAATGCTCGACGTAGCCGGCATACTCCTCGACGTAGTGGAGATGTTTTTCCCAGCGCGCCTGATCAAAGTTCACGCCAAAGATGATGACACTGCCCGTTGCCACCTTTTCCACCTGGGCTTTCAAGCGGGTCATGTACCAATAGTCCTTGGCCGCGCTTTCAAACATCTTGCCCTGGTTGGCATTGGCGAAAGGTGCCTTGAGTTCAATGAAGTGAAAGCGCTTTTCATCCTGGTCGCGAACCCATAAATCGCATTGCTTGGAAGCAATATCCATCTGCGACCAACGCTGATCGAGCGCCACTTTGTACTCGACGCCAACATCTGCCAGCTCGCGGTCGGGGCCACGAAGCCCACGGGCCTGGATCAGCCAGAAATAAAACTCGAACTTCAGCCAGCCCTCGAAACCGTTGGCCAGGGCGCTGATGGATGACGGCAGGTACTTGCGGTCCCCTTCCCACGATTGCATGAATTCGCAGAATGCTGACGCGACGTTTTGGATGCCGGGCATGGGTTACTTCCTTGTATGGCCTAAAGACTGAAGGCATAGTGCCACCGCTTTGCTAACGGCTACAATGCCAAGCTACGATTCGCAAACGTCAGCACCTCAAACAAGAGCAATAATGAAAATTCACGCAACCTGCCTCGGACTGTTTGCCCTGACACTCCCATGGGAATCCCTTCAGGCCTCGACGTGGCAGATCTGCCAGATGGACCTGCGTATCGTCGAGGTCCTGAAACAGCCCTACCCGCAACTTCAGGCGCAGATCGTGAAAGTCAGGCCGAAATCCGCCTCGGTGGAGTGTCCCGCGCAAGACTCACTGTTGACCTTCACCCCGGAAACCCCGGACTACCAGGCCACGCTCCCCCGCCGACAATGGCCCGGCAAAGGACAGTCGGTACGGGTGGACTACCGCTACCTGGATGGTGTCTGTAAAGGCGACGGTCACTCGTATGCGTGTCGTATCAAGCACTACCCTCTTATGGGTCGGTAGTCGGGCAACCGGAGAGGGCGGCATTTTTCTCGAACCCGTGAAGTCCCTGAAGGCCTTATCGCGAGCACGCTCGCTCCCACCAAAGAGACTTGCGCAACTCCCTGTGGGAGCGAGCTTGCTCGCGATGACGTCGGCACATCCAACCTCGATGCAACTCAAGCCAACAGCGCACTGATCCACCGGACCTGCCGGGCAATGTCTTGCAGCTTCTCTTCGGGCACGGCTTGCCGCGCCTTGGCAAAGCTGGCGAGGGTCTTTTGTTTCTGGCGCAGCAGGCGTTGCCACTTGGCCAGGAAGGTCGGGGTTCGCGCTTGCATCTGCAGCGGGCCGAAGTACAGCTCCTCGGCAGTGTACGTCAGTGGCCCGGCGCGCTCGGCGACGATGATCTCGTAGTAGAAGCGGTTTTCCCGCAGTACTTCCTCGCAAAGGATGCGGTAGTCGTTTTCCATCAGCCATAGGCGCAGCGGTTGTTCGCCGCCGTTGGGTTGCAGAATCAGCCGCTCGTGCCCATTCAGCCGTGCTTTGCCGCTGTCCAGGATGTCGCGGATCGTCTCACCGCCCATGCCGCAGAGGCTGATCGCCGTGATCCCGTCTTCCGGCTCGATTGCTGCCAGGCCATTGGCCAGGCGCACGCTGATCCGCTGTTCCAGACCATTCTCGCCCACGGTGCGTTCGGCGGCGCGCAACGGCGTCCACGCCACCTCGCCGGCCACCGCCGTCGCAATGACGCCACGGCGCAGCAAGGCCACCGGCAGGTAAGCGTGATCCGAGCCGATATCGGCCAGATGCGCACCCGCCGGCATATGCGCCGCCACGCGTTCCAGGCGCATGGACAATGTCTGTTCGTTCAACTGCTGTTTCCTGGGTTAATCGTAGAACGGCTCGACCGCCGTCCGACTGCCGACAAAGAAGCTGTCCGCGACCAACCGCAGTGGCTGCAGGTCCATGTCGCTGGCCTTGTCGTTGATCAGTTGCTGAAAATGTCGATACACCGCGGCGTACTCGCCCTCCTCGGAGACGGCCTGGCGCACGCCGTCGATGCTCAACAGCGCACCGCCGTTGTCCAGGCGCAGGACACCTTCGGCGCAGCGAATCTCGATGCTCCAGAGCTCGTCATGGCCATGGTCGAAATCGAATTCCGCCCGGATATCGAGGTGGCGCGCGTCGGCCATCTTGATGCTTGCGGCAATCGGCGACTGGCAGTTGTCCGGCACACGCAACTCGGCGGCCTCCACGAACAACGGCAGTGCCAACAGATGAGTCGCAATCGACAACGCGTTGATGCCGGGATCGAAGACCCCCAGTCCGCCGGGTTGCCAGATCCACGCCTGGCCGGGGTGCCACTTGCGCACGTCTTCTTTCCAATCGATCTGCACGCTGTGCAAGGTGCGACTGGCCAGCCAGTCACGGGCGGCTGCGATACCTGGGGCGTAACGGGAATGCCAGGCGAACAGGCCGCTGACGCCTTGCTCGCGAACCTGCTCCACCAAGGCCATGGCTTCACCCAACGTGGCGCACGGCGGCTTTTCCACCAGAACGTGTTTACCGGCCGCCAGCGCCTGTTGCACCAGGGCGAATCGACCTTGCGGCGGTGTGCAAAACGCAATCGCATCGACGTGCGGGCCGTTTTCGAGCAGCTCGCCCAGGGATCGGAAGTTCTCTACCCCGGGGCAGGGCTGCCCCTGCGTGGCGACCGCCATCAGTTGGAACGCGGGGTTGGCGAGGATGGCTGGAACGTGTTGATCCTGGGCAATCTTGCCGTAGCCCACCAGGCCGAGACGAATCGGTTGCATCGATGACTCCTGATTTTTGTACTTGTGATCGGCCAGCAAACTAGACGCAAATCGCCTGGCGGACAATGGGGGCCGCACAGTATCTACCCGATTGCCCTGCCCTGCGCCGCAATGGCATCAGCTACGCCGCTGCTCATGGACACTTGTCACGACGTTGGTCACCCGGCCGTAGAAGGGCTCCAGCCGCTCACGTGGCGCATCGTGCTCCACCACCAGGGCGGCGACCTCCTCACAAGAAACCACCTGATAATGAGCAACGCTGGACAGCTTTTCATTGGTCACCGCGGTAATCACTTGCCCACTCGCCGCCACCACTGCGCGCTTGAACTCGGCGTCCTCCAGGCCGAATGCCGTGACCCCATTGTCTGGATCGATGGCGCAGGCACCGAGAAAACACACGTCAAAACTGAACTGGCGCAGTTGCTCCACCGCCGTCAGCCCGATCACACCACCGGCGATTGGATTCAAGCGTCCCCCCAGGAGAATGACTTCGGCACGGGGCAGCTTCATCAGTTGAACCGCAATCAACGGCGAATTGGTGGAGAGGGTCAACTGAAGGCTCGGATCGATGGCGCCAGCAATCGCCAGGTTGGTCGACCCGGCATCGATGAACACGTGCTGGCCCGCTCGCAGCAAGGCAGCGGCCGCCTGGCCGAGGCTGCCCTTGCGTACCGGGTCTTTACGCACGCGTACATCCAGCGACCCTTCGGCAGCCGGCACAAGTATTGCGCCGCCATAAACACGCTTGCATAACCCCGCCGCTGCCAATACCCCCAGGTCACGCCGGATCGAGTGTTCGGACACATTGAATTCGCTGGCCAGGTCAGCCGCGATCACCCGGCCATACCGGGCGAGACGCTGGCTGATCAATTGCTGGCGTTCGCCGGGGAACGCTTCGTGGGGAGAAGTCATGAGATACAACCTGCATAAACGAGCATTAATGATCATCAACGAGCAGATAGTGCCGGTTATGCAGCGAAGCGTCAAACCCGCTCATTCCAGCGAGCGTCTGCACGATAATTGCTCAAGCGCTCCCTGGGACATTCGTGCCCATGCCCACTGGCAGGAAGGGTCGGATTTCTTCGATCTCCTCGGCGCTGAGGCGCAGCCGCGCGCCGGCAATCAGCCCATCGACCTGCCCGCGGCGACGGGCCCCGACGATGGCACCGGTCACCACCGGCTTGCGCAGCACCCAGGCGATAGCGACTGCCGCCGCACTTACCCCGTGCCGTGCGCCGATACCGGCCAAGACCTCGACCAGCGCCAGGTTCGCGCTCAAGCGAGGCTCCTGGAAGTCCGCGCTTCGCGCCTTGCGCCAATCGTCGTCGGGCAACTGGGCGATGCGTTCGCGCGTCATGCTGCCGGAAAGCAGCCCCGATTGAAGGGTGGAATAGGCCAAGACCCCCATTCCCGCCTGCTCGCAAAAGGGCAGGACGTCTTCCTCAATGTCCCGCATCAAGGCAGAGTAAGGCGGCTGGAGTGAAACGATCTCGGTTACCGCCTGGGCCCGCTTGAGTTGCGCGACATCGAAATTGGAGACGCCGACAGCGCGAATTTTCCCCTGTTCGCGGGCAGTGGCCAACGCCGAAAGCGCCTTCTCGAGCCCTTCGCTGCTGCCGTCGGCAGGAAAGGCCGGCCAGTGAATCTGATAAAGGTCGATGGTTTCGACTTGCAGTCGGCGCAAGCTTGCCTCGACCTCGGCGAGCAACGATCGAGGCGCCAGCGAGTGTGAGATCGCCTTGGTGACCGGGTCCCAGACCAGACTGCCCTTGGTGAACACCAACGGCCGCTGCGAAATTGGCAGCCGACGCAACAGCTGCCCGACCAGTTGCTCGGCATGGCCCAAACCATAAACCGCCGCCGTATCGATCCAGTTCACCCCGCATTCAACGGCATATTCAAGAGCTCCGAGGCTGTCCTCGTCGTCCTGCGCGCCCCAGCTGTACTCCCAGCCGGTGCCAGCAATGGCCCACGTTCCGAGGCCAATGGGCGAAATCAGCAAGTCCGATGATCCAAGACGATTCTTTTGCATAGCGAGTTCTCCACAGATGATGTGGGCAGTATCCGCGAGGGATCTCATGACGATAAGATAGGTAATCGTATTTGAACTACTGAACCGTATTCATGAGTCAGCACCCCGATCTTTCTGAACTAGATGCCTTTGCCGCCGTCGCGCGCCATCGCAGCTTTCGCAAGGCTGCCGACGAGCGTGGCGTTTCGGCCTCGGCATTGAGCCACGCCATGCGAGCCCTGGAAGCACGCCTGGGTGTGAGGCTGCTCAACCGCACCACGCGCAGCGTTACCCCGACCGAGGCCGGCCACCAGCTATTGGCGACGCTGGCCCCTACCCTGCAGCAGGTTGCCCAAGCCTTGGCACAATTGACCTCGCTGCAGGACGTGCCCGCCGGCAAGCTTCGCCTCAATGTGGCGCGTCCGGCGGCGCGTGCGGTATTCGCGAAAGTGCTCGCCCCGTTCGTGGCCAGGTATCCACGCATTCAACTGGATCTGGTCACCGATGATGGCTTGACCGATATCGTCAACGGCGGCTTTGACGCCGGCGTGCGCTTTGGCGAAAGCCTGGCCGGCGACATGATCGCCGTCCCTGTCGGCCCCCCGCAATCGTTCGTGACCGTAGCCGCACCAACCTACCTGGCCACGAAGGGAATCGCCCAGGCTCCACGGGACTTGCTCGAGCATGCCTGCATCGCCCGGCGTTTTCCCAGCGGCAAACTCTACGCTTGGGAGTATCAGGCAGAGGGACAACCGATCCGGTTGTCCGTCACCGGCCCGCTCATTCTTGAAGACGATGTGCTGATGATCCAGGCGGCGAAAGATGGCGCCGGGATTGCCTACGTCTACGAGGAGCTGGCACGTGACGACATCCGCAATGGGCATCTCACGGAACTGCTTGCGCAATGGAAAGCGCCGCCAAGCCGGTTTTTTCTCTATTACCCCAGCCGACGCCATGTGCCACCGGCCCTGAAAGCGCTCATCGAGTTCATCCAGGTGGACGATTGGCTAACCTGAGGAAACAGCGGCAGAAGTTTCCCCTGTACCGCTGTTTGCACAGTCCGGATTGGACTCGTTTGTCGCTAAGTGCTGAGGCGGGCGTTCAGTACCTGATTAACTCAGCCCAGGCGATGTTGCATTGGCGCAATGTTTGAGCTGCGCGCTTAGCCATTCAGCAGGCGGCCGCCGTCAAGGACGATTTCAGAGCCGACCGTCCAGCGCGACTCGTCGGATGCCAGATACAGCACTGCTTTGGCCACCTCGTCGCAGGTACCGAAGCGCCCAAGCGGAATGGTTGCCGCGATCTCTTTGTTAAGCTGCTCGCGATAAGCTTCCGGAATACCGAGCTTGTCGTAAAGCGGAGTCTCGACGGGGCCAGGGCTCACTGCGTTGACACGGATGCCACGGCCCAGCAATTCGGTCGAGAGCGTCTTCGACATGTTCAGCAATGCGGCCTTCGTTGCGGCATACACGGACGAGCGATCTGCGCCTGCATGCGCGCTTACGGAAGTAGTCAACACTACGGAAGCAGGATTTGCGAAGACCGGCAACAGCGCCTGCATCAGGAAGTACGGCCCTTTGACGTTGATGTCGAAAGAACGGTCGAACATATCTTCCGTCCATTCCTCAATGGGCAGCCAGACGGATACGCCGGCATTGAGGAAGGCAACGTCGAGTTGGCCGTAGTGTTCCTTGATGACTTGTGCCAGCTCCTTTTGTGCTGCAACGCTGGCCGAATCGGCGCGCAGCACCGGCACTTCCGGGCCCAATTCGGCCTGGGCCTTTGCAATCGAATCGGGGTTGACACCCGTTACGATCACGCGAGCACCCTCCGCCAGGAACTGCTTTGCCGTTTCCAGCCCGATGCCACTGGTGCCGCCAGTGATGAGCGTACGTTTACCTTGCAAGCGCGACATTTGAATTCTCCGGTGAATGACGACCACCGCGGTCGACGTGGAGAAATATGCGCTTATGCCCCGTAGCTGATAAGACTGCCTATTCGTATATGATTCATGCAAATCAGGCATGAATCGAGGTGGAGAAGTGGACCGATTTCTTTTGATGACATGCTTCGCGCGTGCTGTAGAAACGGGGAGCTTTTCGGCGGCAGGACGCGATCTAGGGCTGGGGCAACCCAATGTCAGCCGCTATGTAGCGGCTCTGGAGGATCATTTGCAGACGCGCTTGCTCCACCGGTCTACGCGCAAGCTATCCTTGACGCCGGAGGGCGAACGCTACTATGCGGACATCCGGCGCATCCTGGATGCGGTGGATGAATCCGAGTCGTCCTTCAGGAACAACGTCGAGCCATCGGGACTCTTGCGCGTAGCCTGTCCGACAGCGCTCGCACACGCGTTTGTGCTGCCCCATGTGCCGGCCTTTTTGGAACGCTACCCTCAATTGAACTTGGATCTCCAACTCAATGATCGATACGTAGACCTGGTCAATGAAGGCACTGAACTCGCCATTCGCATAGGACATCTGGAGGACAGCACCTTGCGCGCCCGGCGTCTTGGTTGGTACGACCGGGTCTTCGTCGCCAGCAAGGACTACTTGGCTAAACGCGGAGTTCCGCAGATCCCGGATGATCTACGCGACCACGATTGCATCATCTACACCTTACTGTCGTCCGGAGCGACCTGGCGATTCCGGGACGCGGACATTCCGATTGCCGGCAGGCTCAGGGTCAACTCGCCCGATGCTGTGAGTGCGGCGGTCGTGGCAGGCCTGGGTGTGGCGCATGGACCTGCGTGGCTGTTTGAGGATGGGCTGAACAGCGGGAGATTACAGTTCATTCTCACCGACCATTCGGCTCCCCCTGTCCCCGTGCAGATGGTTTATGTCGCCAATAGACTGCTCCCCACCCGCGCTATCGTGTTCATGGATTTTATGGCTGAGGTGTTTTCAAAGATTCCAGCCTTGAACGGCAGCACCCCTGTGCCGACTCTATAAGACAAGACGACAAAACGTGCCCCCTGACGCTCTTGCCTAAGGCTGCGCTGACCGGGCCGAAATACCGGCTGGAGTCATCGTCAAACAAAAAAAAGCCCCGCGACCGAGGACGGTGCGGGGCAAGGGAATTGGTTGGTTGCGGCCAACCAAAGGAGCACGGTGAAGAATGTTTACGGGCCGGTCAGATGCATTCCTGTGCGGCGCGTTCGAAACTCGAAGGCAGAAGGTTGGAGGCCAATAAGTGCCGCTCGTAGATGAATACCTTGCCGCCGTTGCCGGCCTTGTAGGCTTCCAGCACGTTGTCCGCCGACACTTTGCTCGGCACCACGATGTGGTAGCTGCGCTGGGTCTGCGAGACCACCGGGTTCAAGGCATTGCCCTGCAGCTTCGGTACGACGCATTCGGCGTATTGGGCCGGCGTCTTGCTGGTCTGCAAGGTCAGGGTCGGATCGTTCGGTGCCGAGGCACAACCGGCCAGCAACCATGGGGAAAACGCCAGGGGAAGCAAAAATAAACGGCGCATGGGTTGGGGTCCTGAAAATAAAATACGGGCTGCGTGTTCGATGGCGCTGATTTTCCAACGATTGCCGGCAAAGCAGAACTTGCATTTCGTAATGGTCACTATTACTGCTAGCAATAGTTGCAAGCCGAGAAAGATTGATGAGGCCTATCCATGAGAACGTTTGATCTGATTCGCGACACGGTATTGCCCGACTTCCGTGAGCGGGTGGCTGACTACCTGATCCAGTACGAAAGCGTGCTGTTGAACCACACAGAACCCGACCCTGAGCTCAAGCGGGCCACGGCCAACCAACTGCGCGGTTATCTGCGCGGATTGAATACCACTCGGGTATTGGGCATGGCGGATTGGGAGGAGCTGGATCGGCGGGTGGTGGACACGTGGCTTCAGTGACAGGCCGGACTTGAGGGGAATGTGTTCGACTCATGGTGGTGAGGGAGATCGCTCCCGCTGGGTTGGGCTGCGATCTGGTGCCGGCTGCGGCCCGATACTGGCTTGGGCCCTGTCCACCAGCCGTTGCACCCAGGCGGCGTCCTGGTCATTGACCACGCCATAGCGGTTCGGCGGTAAAAACTTCCAGTGATGGGCGGCCTCCTCCAGACGCTTGAGTTCATCGGCAGACATCCAGTACGGCGTCTCCACCAATGGCATCGGCGCACCGTCGAAACGCCGGCCCAACTGCAGGTTCGTGCCGGGGGCGAAGGCAATCGCCAGTTGCTGCCGGGGTTGCAACAGCTTGTCCGGTGCCGGCATTTGCCCTACCCGTGCGTAGCTGAAGTTGCCCGGATATTGCTCCTTGAGCACCAGCCAATGCCCCGTTGCGGTCCGGGCCAGGATCCATTGCGACACACCGCTGTCTTGCACGCATTGCAGCTTGCCGTCGGTCCATTGCATGAGGGTGTTGCAGTCCGGGTCATAGTCGTTGGACCACAGGCTGATGCCGCTGATGAGGGTGTGGCGTTCGAGTTCGACCAGACCTTGATCGGGCATCGATTGCCAATAACGCTTGGTCGGGTCGCGCTTATCGCGCACGTAGTTATGCAGGACCCAGGCAGCCATGAACAGCAAGGTGACGAGCACGAGCCAGCCAAGGGAATCCCCCACGATTCGGTCAAGGTCGACGCCTGGGGCGGATAACCCCTGATAGACCAACAGCCCCAGCAAAAACGCGATGCCCGGTAACACCGGGCCCAGGCACAACGGCGGCACCAGCACCATGATCCAGCTGAAGCGATGCATGGTCGCACGCTCACGCGCCCAGGCCTGCTCCTGCGCCAGCATCGGCGCCCGCTCCCGTGGGCCGATGTCAGGATCGGGCGTCTGGAAACGCATGTACAGGGTGTAGGTGTCATCGTTCATGGATCGTCTCTGGTTGGGGCGCGCGGTAGGAGCTGTCGAGCGGAGCGAGGCTGCGATCTTTTCCCAGCCACTTGAGTCTCAAGCGAAAGATCAAAAGATCGCAGGCTTCGCCAGCGCCTACAGAGCCCAGCGGGAGCAAGCTCCCTCGCTTCGGTGGTGGGTCAGTGAGTTCCAGCATTGGCCCCCTGCTGATACTCCCGAGGCGTGCAGCCGAATTCGCGGCGAAACACCGTGTGCAGGTATTGCGCCGATTTGAAGCCGCAATTCTGGGCGATGTCGGCAATCGGTGCGTCGGTGTTTTCCAGCCCGTTGGCGGCGGCGGTCAGTTTGAAGCGCAGGATTTCATCGTGAACGCTGCAGCCCCGTTCCTTGCGAAAATGCGCTTCCAGCGATGAGCGCGAAATCCCTACATAAGCCGCCACCTGGGCAGTCTTGATGCCCTGGCAGGCGTATTGGCGGATGAAGAGCAGTGCCTGCATGACATAAGGGTTGCCCAACGGTTGATGCAGGCTCGACACCTGCACATTGATGGCATCCGGTGGGATCAGAATCTGCGTGCCCGTGGACGGCATGCCGTGCAGCATTTGGTGGAGCAGGCGTGCGGCGGTCCGACCCATGGTCTCGGTGCCCTGAATCACCGAGCTCAACGGCACCCGCGTCAGGCTGCGGGTCAGCGGGTCGTTGTCGATGCCGATCAACGCCACTTGCTCCGGCACGGCGATCCCGGCGGTCAGGCAGGCTTGCAGCAGTTGCCGGGCGCGGGCGTCGCTGACGGCGATGATGCCGATGGGCTTGGGCAGGCTTTGCAGCCAGGCGATCTGCTGTTCGACGGCGCTGTCCCAGAGCGGTGCGCTGGTGCCCATGCCGCGATAGACCTCGGCCTGCAGGCCGTCGCGCTGCACCAGCCGGCGAAAGGCTTTCTCCCGTTCCTGGGCCCAGCGATTGGCTTGTGCTTCAGGCAGACTGAAACAGGCGAAACGGGTCAGCCCGGCCTCGATCAGGTGCTCGTAGGCCAACCTCATCAACGCGTCATTGTCGGTGGCGACATAGGGGATGCCCTTCGGGTAGGCGCGTTCATCCTGATAGGAACCGCCCACCGCCACCACCGGCAGCTTGATCCCGGCCAGCGCCTCGCCGATCAGCGGGTCGTCGAAGTCGGCAATGATCCCGTCGCCCTGCCAGCGCTCGATGCCTTTCAAGCGGCAGAGAAAATCCTCCTCGAGAAACAAGTCCCAGGACGCACGCGTGCTGCTCAAGTAATTGCCGATACCGCTGATGATGCCGCGGTCGTAGATCTTGCTGCCGTTGAACAACAGCGCGATGCGGTGAACGGGCGGGACGGTTTTCATTGGTTTAACCCTGTGCCGGTTGACACAGACTAGGCGCGCGGCCGGCGAATCTCAATACTCAAAATCGAACTGCCCGTTGGTGATTTTCATAATCAGCAGCCACGGGGCCGGCGTTAGTATCGAAACACCGCCAAGAATAAAAAGGAAACCCGCACATGCCTTACTTCCCCGGTGTCGACAAGATTCGCTACGAGGGCCCCGCCAGCGATTCGCCGCTTGCCTTCCGTCACTACGACGCCAACAAACTGGTGCTTGGCAAACCCATGCGCGAACACCTGCGCATGGCGGTCTGCTACTGGCATACCTTCGTCTGGCCGGGGTCGGATGTGTTCGGTGCCGGCACGTTCAAGCGCCCGTGGCAGCACCCCGGGGATCCGATGGAAGTGGCCATCGGCAAGGCCGAAGCGGCCTTCGAGTTCTTTTCCAAGCTGGGCATCGACTATTACTGCTTCCACGACACCGATGTCGCCCCGGAGGGTAGCTCGCTCAAGGAGTACCGCAACCACTTCGCCCAGATGATCGACCACCTGGAACGCCATCAGGAGCAGACCGGGATCAAGTTGCTGTGGGGCACCGCCAACTGCTTCAGCAACCCGCGCTTTGCCGCAGGCGCCGCCAGCAACCCCGATCCGGAAGTGTTCGCCTGCGCCGCCGCCCAAGTGTTCAGCGCCATGAACGCCACCCAACGCCTCAAAGGTTCCAACTACGTATTGTGGGGCGGTCGCGAAGGCTACGAAACCCTGCTCAATACCGATTTGAAACACGAGCGCGAGCAACTGGGCCGGTTCATGCGCATGGTGGTGGAGCACAAGCACAAGATCGGCTTCAAAGGCGACCTGCTGATCGAACCCAAGCCCCAGGAGCCGACCAAGCACCAGTACGATTACGACAGCGCCACGGTGTTCGGCTTCCTGCAGCAGTTCGGCCTGGAAAACGAGATCAAGGTCAACATCGAAGCCAACCACGCCACCCTCGCCGGGCACAGCTTCCACCACGAGATCGCCACAGCCGTCTCCCTGGGGATCTTCGGCAGCATCGACGCCAACCGCGGCGATCCGCAAAACGGCTGGGACACCGACCAGTTCCCCAACAGCGTCGAAGAAATGACCCTGGCCACCTACGAAATCCTCAAGGCTGGCGGGTTCGGCAATGGCGGGTTCAACTTCGATTCCAAGGTCCGGCGCCAGAGCTTGGACGAGATCGACCTGTTCCACGGCCATGTCGCCGCCATGGACGTCCTCGCCCTCGCCCTGGAGCGCGCGGCAGCCATGGTACAGAACGATCAGTTGCAACAGTTCAAGGACCAGCGCTACGCCGGCTGGCAGCAACCGTTTGGCAAGGCGGTGCTGGCCGGCGACTTCAGCCTGGAATCGCTGGCCGAGCACGCCTTTACCAACGAGCTCAATCCCCAGGCGGTCAGCGGTCGCCAGGAAATGCTCGAGAACGTGGTCAATCGGTTTATCTACCCCTGACAAATGTGGCGAGGGGATTTATCCCCGCTGGGCTGCGAAGCAGCCCGCCGGAAGAACAATCTGATTTGTCTGCCCAACCAAAGAGGCCGTTACATTCTCGCGACAAATCTGTGCCCACGGCGCCTCGCAACGCTCTACAGTTCTACCCGGTATCACGCTCATCGTCAGGCAGTGTCTTTCAAACAACAATAAAAGGACGCACTACATGAAAACATTCAAACGTACCCTGCTCGCCGGCGCCCTCGCCCTGCTCTCGCTTCCGGTCATGGCCGATGCGGCCCATCCGAAAATCGGTTTCTCCATCGATGACCTGCGCCTGGAGCGCTGGTCGCGGGACCGTGACTATTTCGTCGCGGCGGCGGAAAAACTCGACGCCAAGGTCTTCGTCCAGTCCGCCGATGCCAACGAGCAGAAGCAGATCTCGCAGATTGAAAACCTGATCTCCCGTGGCGTCGATGTAATCGTCATCGTGCCGTTCAACGCCACCGTGCTGACCAACGCCGTCGCCGAAGCCAAGAAGGCCGGGATCAAGGTCGTGTCCTACGATCGACTGATCCTCAATGCCGATATCGACGCCTACATTTCCTTCGATAACGAAAAGGTCGGCGAGATGCAGGCCAGTGGCGTGCTGAAAGCCGCGCCCAAGGGTAATTATTTCCTGCTCGGTGGCGCGCCCACGGACAACAACGCCAAGGTCTTGCGCGAAGGCCAGATGAAGGTGCTGCAACCGGCCATCGACAAGGGTGATATCAAAATTGTCGGCCAGCAGTGGGTGAAGGAATGGAACCCCACCGAAGCCTTGAGCATCGTGGAAAACGCCCTGACCCGGAACAACAACAAGATTGATGGCATCGTCGCCTCCAACGACGCCACCGCCGGCGGCGCCATCCAGGCCCTGGCCGCACAGAAACTGGCCGGCAAGGTGCCGATCTCGGGCCAGGATGCCGACCTCGCGGCGGTCAAGCGCGTGATCGATGGCACCCAGACCATGACCGTCTACAAGCCGCTGAAACTGATCGCTTCCGAAGCCGCCAAGCTTTCGGTGCAACTGGCGCGTAACGAGAAACCGGCCTTCAGCTCGCAATATGACAATGGCAGCAAGAAAGTCGACACCATCCTGCTCACCCCCACGCCGTTGACCAAGGACAACATCGACCTGCTGGAAAAGGACGGGTTCTATACCAAGGCGCAGATCGCCGGGCAGTGACCTGGGTGCAGATCCTGGGTTAGGCAAAGTCCCTGTGGGAGCGAGCTCGCTCGCGATGGCGGCAACACATCCAATATGGGTGCAAGCCGGACCACCGCTATCGCGAGCAAGCTCGCTCCCGCAGGGGGCTGTCTGACACCAGGAAATATTTGCCCCCTGCGTATGTGTGAGCCCTTTTTCATGAGTCCTTGCCATGTCCGACTACCTGCTGCAAATGAACGGCATCGTCAAAACCTTTGGCGGTGTCAAAGCCCTGAACGGCATCGACATCAAGGTCAGGCCCGGGGAGTGCGTCGGCCTGTGCGGTGAAAACGGCGCGGGCAAATCCACGTTGATGAAAGTGTTGTCGGCGGTCTACCCCTACGGCACCTGGGAAGGCGAGATCATTTGGGACGGCCAGCCGCTCAAGGCGCAGTCCATCAGCGAAACCGAAGCCGCCGGGATCGTCATCATCCACCAGGAACTGACCCTCGTCCCCGACCTGTCAGTGGCGGAAAACATCTTCATGGGCCACGAGCTGACGTTGCCCGGCGGGCGCATGAACTACCCGGCGATGATCCACCGTGCCGAAGCCCTGATGCGGGAACTCAAGGTCCCGGACATGAACGTGTCGCTGCCGGTTTCCCAGTACGGCGGTGGCTACCAGCAATTGGTGGAAATCGCCAAGGCACTGAACAAGCAAGCACGGCTGCTGATCCTCGACGAGCCCTCCTCCGCCCTGACCCGCTCGGAAATCGAGGTGCTGCTGGACATCATCCGCGACCTCAAGGCCAAGGGCGTTGCCTGCGTGTACATCTCCCACAAACTCGATGAAGTGGCCGCCGTGTGCGACACCATTTCGGTGATCCGCGACGGCAAGCACATCGCCACCACCGCCATGGACATCCCGAAGATCATCACCCAGATGGTCGGACGGGAAATGAGCAACCTCTACCCCACCGAACCCCATGACATCGGCGAGGTGATTTTCGAAGCGCGCCACGTCACCTGCTACGACGTCGACAACCCCAAGCGCAAACGGGTCGACGATATTTCCTTTGTTCTCAAGCGCGGGGAAATCCTTGGCATCGCCGGGCTGGTCGGCGCCGGTCGTACGGAACTGGTCTCGGCGCTGTTCGGCGCCTACCCCGGTCGCTACGAGGGCGAAGTCTGGCTGGAAGGCAAGCAGATCGACACGCGCACGCCCCTCAAGTCGATCCGCGCCGGCCTGTGCATGGTCCCCGAAGACCGCAAGCGCCAAGGCATCATCCCGGACCTGGGCGTGGGCCAGAACATCACCCTGGCGGTGCTGGACAACTATTCGAAAATGACCCGCATCGACGCCGAAGCCGAACTGGGCAGCATCGACAAGGAAATCGCGCGCATGCACCTCAAGACCGCGAGCCCGTTCCTGCCGATCACCAGCCTGTCCGGTGGCAACCAGCAAAAGGCCGTACTGGCGAAGATGCTGCTGACCAAACCCCGCGTGTTGATTCTCGACGAGCCGACCCGCGGCGTGGATGTCGGCGCCAAGTATGAAATCTACAAGCTGATGGGCGCGCTGGCGGCCGAAGGCGTGTCGATCATCATGGTTTCGTCGGAGCTGGCCGAGGTGCTGGGGGTCTCCGACCGCGTCCTGGTGATCGGCGACGGCCAGTTGCGCGGCGACTTCATCAACCACGAACTCACCCAGGAACAAGTACTCGCCGCCGCACTCAGCCATCCCGACGGCCATAACAATAATGATCGGAAGTCCGCGTAGATGAATCAGGTCAAACAGCTGTTTTCCCGCTACAAAATGCTCGCGCTGGTGATTGCCGTGGCGATCATCTGGCTGTTCTTCAGTTGGCAGACCGACGGCGGGTTCGTGACCCCGCGCAACCTCTCCAACCTGCTGCGGCAGATGTCCATCACCGGGATTCTTGCCTGCGGCATGGTGCTGGTGATCATCAGCGGCGAGATCGACCTGTCGGTGGGCTCGCTACTTGGACTGCTAGGGGGCCTGGCGGCGATCCTCGATGTGATTTATCACATCCCGCTGCTGGCGAACTTGAGCCTGGTGGCCTTGTGCGGTTTGGTGATCGGCTTGGGCAACGGCTACATGACCGCCTACCTGCGCATTCCGTCGTTCATTGTCGGACTGGGTGGCATGCTCGCGTTTCGCGGCATCCTGCTGGGAGTGACCGGCGGCACCACCATAGCCCCGGTGTCACCGGAACTGGTCTACGTCGGCCAAGGTTATTTGCCGCACACGGTCGGGACCGGGCTTGGCATCCTGCTGTTCGCCCTGACCCTGTTCCTGACCTGGAAACAGCGGCGCAACCGCGCCCTCCATGGCCTGACGGCCCACTCATTGGTGCGTGACGTGTTGCGCGTGGTGGTGATCGGCGCGGTGCTGGCCGGCTTCGTCTATACCCTCAACAGCTACGACGGCATCCCGGTGCCGGTGCTGCTCCTGCTGATCCTGCTGGGAGTGTTCAGCTACGTCACCAGCCAGACCGTGTTCGGCCGACGCGTCTACTCGGTGGGCAGCAACATGGAAGCCACGCGCCTGTCCGGCATCAACGTGCAAGCGGTGAAACTGTGGATCTTCGGCATCATGGGCGTGATGTGCGCCCTCGCCGGCGTGGTCAACACCGCACGCCTGGCCGCCGGCTCACCCTCGGCCGGCAACATGGGCGAACTCGACGCCATCGCCGCCTGCTTCATCGGCGGCACCTCCATGCGCGGCGGTTCCGGCACCGTCTACGGCGCCCTCCTCGGCGCGCTGGTGATCACCAGCCTGGACAACGGCATGTCGATGCTCGATGTCGACAGTTATTGGCAGATGATCGTCAAAGGCAGCATTTTGGTGCTGGCGGTGTGGGTGGATGTGAGTACGCGGACGGGGCGGCGTTGAGGGGGCCTTCATTTTCTGGCAAACGCCATTTAATGCGCCGCAGTCTCAACCGTTTTCGGATCAGCGACCTCAATCCAGCCCTTGCGCAAGTAATCCTGCGCGACAATATTGCGGATCATGAAACAGTAAACGACATGCAGCAGCGCCGTAGCCCCAGCCATCCATTGCGGTCCCGCCACAAGCCCGATCGCCACGATGCCGAGCCAGATCGACAAGTGTCGCCAGAGCCCTGCGAAAAAGAGATAGATCACGCCCAAGAACAGAATCGCCAACACCTGGAACGCGTCCACTTCTTCAACTTGATCAGTGTCCGGGCTCTTGAAATAGCGTGCCATGTACCACTCCTTCGTTAGAAACTTCCGTTTTCAAGCTGCTTTACTCACTCAGTTTCTAGCACGGCCAGCGGGACTACACTAGCTGCGCGCGGGCCATGCCGACAACTAAGCAATACAGGGATTACCAGTGATTAAATCAGCGCAAGAACTGACGGTGCGGCAACTTTCAGAGCTTCCGCCAGGAATCCTGCAGCTGGAAGCAGAGTCAGTTACAGAAGGTTTTAGGTTTCTTACTCGCTTGATCAGCGATTGGAAAAACGGGGCCAATCGATTCGATCAACCAGGGGAGTGCTTTCTAGGCGTCTTCCGCCACGGGCATCTGATTGCCGTTGGCGGACTTTCATATGATCCCTATGCAGGTCCGGGTGTCGGAAGATTACGCAGGGTATATGTCAGGCGTGCCTCAAGGCGCCTGGAGGTGGGTAGATTCCTGGTGGAACATCTCTTGAAACATGCCGCGCCACGATTCCGAGCAGTGCGCCTCTCTACAGACACCCCGGAGGGCGCAACATTTTACCTTCGCTGTGGATTCGAACCGATACAGGATGACTTCGCCACTCATGTGAAGTTATTTGAACGGACGATGAAGCCAGCGCCTTACCTCTGATGATCGGCCTCATCCACGATGTTTAACGTCATGATAAAAATCGAGAGTCTAGCGAGGTCGGACGAAACATGCTCATCGAACCTTTCGTTATCAACATCCCGGAACACGCCCTGGAAGACCTGCGGCACCGTCTGAAGTACACCCGGTTACCAGAACCGCTGGCCGGGCAAGGTTGGCGCGAAGGCATGGACATGGAGGTGCTGCGGGAACTGCTCGCCTATTGGTCGGACACGTTCGATTGGCGCGCTCAGGAAATGGCGCTCAATCGCTTGCCACAATTTGTCGCCAACATCGACGGGCAAAGGGTGCACTTCATTCACCAACGAGGCGTCGGGCCGAGTCCGAGACCGCTGATCCTTACCCATGGCTGGCCCGGCTCGTTCATCGAAATGCAGCGCATCATCCCGCTGCTGACGGACCCGGCCCGCCATGGCGGTGATCCTGCGGACGCTTTCGATGTGGTGGTGCCGTCGCTGCCCGGCTACACCTTTTCCGCACCGTTCCAGCAATCCGGCATGGGGCCCTATGAAGTGGCGGGCTTGTGGAGTGAGTTGATGAGCGGGCTGGGCTACGAGCGGTTCGGCGCCCAGGGCGGGGACATTGGCGCTGGCGTTTCGATGTGGTTGGGCGTGCGTTTTCCCGAGCGGGTGACGGGCATTCACCTCAACTACATCCCGGGCTCCTATCGCCCTCCCCTGGGCGAAACCGAGCCTCCGCCGACAGAAGCGGAATCGGCCTTCCTCCAACGCGCGGCGGCATTTGCCGATGCCGAAGGCGCCTACGGGCACATTCAACGAACCAAACCCCAGAGCCTGGCGGTGGGCCTTAATGACTCCCCGGCTGGGCTATTGGCGTGGATGGGGGAAAAGATCCTGTCCTGGTGTGATGACAGCCCCGCTATTGACCGAGATTGGTTACTGACCAATGTGACGCTGTACTGGCTGACGCACTGTATCGGCTCTTCGTTTCGCCAATACGTGGAGGGCAGCAAGCGGCCATTGCAGTTCAACAGCGACGAACGTTTGAAGCCGCCGGTTGGAGTGGCGCTGTTTCCTAGGGAGCTGCCCATGCCACCACAGAGCTGGGTTGAGCGTTGCTGCGAGGTGAAGCGCTGGACCGAGATGCCTCGGGGTGGTCACTTTGCTGCGTTGGAACAGCCGGAGTTGTTGGCAGAGGATATCAGGGCGTTTTTCCGGGATTACCGCTGAATCTCGCCATAGAGATCAGGTGCAGGACGTGTCTAGCATGATCTGGCGCTGAGCCATTGTGGGAGCGAGCTTGCTCGCGATGGCGGAGGCACAGTCAATATCCTTGCAGGCTGAAATACCGCTTCGCGAGCAAGCTCGCTCCCACAGGAGACTTGAGTCAGCAGGGAGGCGGGTTATAGGGGCGTTTTGTAGCGTGGCCAATAGCGATCCGAAAATCTCGTAGGAATTTACACCCTGTGGCGAGGGAGCTTGCTCCCGCTGGGCTGCGAAGCGGCCCCAAACCGGCCGCCGCGTTTCGCCAGACAGACCGCCGGCACTGGTTTTACGGCGGCTGCGCCACCGAGCGGGAGCAAGCTCCCTCGCCACGGGGGGCGGGGGCGTCCTACAGGCCGGTTGTGGGTACCGGGATCGACTTCTATAGTTGGGTTCGTCGCTGGCTTTGGTCAGTGGCTGGGTTTCGCAGCCCGACAGATACGGTAGCAACCAAGCATCATAAAAGTGACAATGAGCGCCTTTGGCGTTCGACGTCATTTTATGGTGGCTGTGTGTGGGAGATCTTCGGGTCTGCCGGGTTCCTTCGTATCCTCGGTCTGCGAACCCACGCGCAGCTACCACCCATTCGTTTCGCAGCGGATCGAAGTAGCTTTTTCTTGATACGAAGAATGAGTAACTATTGCCATGAATCAACGCGATCAACGCTTCACACCTCTCACCCAAACCGCCACCACCCACCCCGTCCTGCTGATCGACACCCACGCCCCACTGCCCGAACTCCATGCCTGTGCCAGCGAACGCCTGCACGCCACGCTCGACTACCTCACCTTGGTGGCCTGCGGCAGCCTGCGTGACTCGGCAGCGAGCGACATCAACACCCTCACCAATGTCGCCCGGATCCTGGTGCAGGATGTCGCGGATGTGTTCGGCGTGATCGAGCGCCGCGGGCTCGAAGGCTGAACCATTGTGGGAGCGGGCTTGCTCGCGAAAGCGGAGAGCCAGTCAACTTAACTGCTGAATGTTAAACCGTCTCGCGAGCAAGCTCGCTCCCACAGGGGAATGGCGTTAGCCCGAGAATTTCTCAGGCGTTTACCTTCCGTGGCGAGGGAGCTTGCTCCCGCTGGGTTGCGTAGCGACCCCACGCTGATTGAATGGGATCAATCTGATGCACCGAGGTGTCGGGTTTTAGGGCTGCTGCGCAGCCCAGCGGGAGCAAGCTCCCTCGCCACAGCTGTTAACCGCCCTCACCCAAACAGAGCTCATCTAGCCCAGTTGTCGGCGCACGGCCAGTTCCACGCCGCGGATTTCCGCAAGGCCCTTGAGGCGGCCGATCAGTGAGTAGCCGGGATTGCTCTTGCGATGCTGATCGTCCAGCAGTTGATGCCCATGGTCTGGACGCAGCGGCAAGCGCGGGCCGCCTTCGCGTTCACGTCGGCGTTCTTCAGCCACCAAAGCGCCGATGACGCCGACCATGTCGACGTCGCCGTCCAGGTGATGGGCTTCATGAAAGCTGCGTGGGTCGGTTTCCCGGCGGGTTGAACGCAGGTGAGTGAAGTAGATGAACGGGGCAAAGCGCTTGGCCATCGCCACCAGGTCGTTGTCTTCGCGCACACCATAAGAACCCGTGCAGAACGTCAGGCCATTGGCCGGGCTTGGCGCGGCATCCAGCAGCCATTGGGCGTCTTCGGCGGTGGACAGGATGCGTGGCAAGCCGAGCAGTGCCCGGGGCGGGTCGTCCGGGTGGATTGCCATGCGCACACCCACCGCCTCGGCAACCGGGATCACCGCACGCAGGAAATACCCCAGGTGTTCGCGCAACTTGGCCTCGTCGATGTCGGCGTAGGTGCGCAGCAAGTCACGGAAGTCGTCCAGGCTGTAATGTTCCTCGGCACCGGGCAAGCCCGCAATCAGGGTATTGACCAGGGTTTCGCGCCGGGCCGGCGTCAGTTGTTCGAAGTAGGCCTTGGCCTGCTGGATGTCCTCGACGCTGTATTCAGCCTGCGCGCCCGGGCGCTGAAGGATGAACAGGTCGAAGGCGGCGAACGCGGTTTGATCGAAACGCAAGGCCCAGCCGCCATCCGCCAGTTCGAAAGACAAATCGGTTCGGGTCCAGTCCAGCACCGGCATGAAGTTGTAGCAAACGATATCGATACCGCAGCTCGCCAGGTTGCGCACGCTTTGCTGGTAGTTGGCGATGTACTCGTCACGCCGCCCGCAACCGCGCTTGATGTCTTCGTGCACCGGAATGCTTTCCACCACCGACCAGCTCAGGCCGGCCGCTTCGATCATCTGTTTGCGCGCCGCGATGGCGTCCACCGGCCATACTTCGCCATTGGGAATTTCGTGCAACGCGGTAACGATACCGGTCGCACCGGTCTGGCGGATGTCCGCCAGGGAGATCGGGTCTTTGGGGCCGAACCAACGCCATGTCTGTTCCATGTTCTTCTCCTTGTGATCAGTTGGGTGCGGCAAAAGTGGGTAGAAGGCTGCCGATGCCATCGCGGACCAGGGCGTCATAGGCGCCTTGCACTGCATCGCGAAACGCCGCGCGAGTCGACAACTCAGGGGGGAAGACTTCATCCAGATCCAGAAAAGCCTTCACCAGCGACGGGCCTTCGAATCGTCCCGCAAGATCGGCGAAGGTGGCGCTCAACGGGTCATCGATCACCTGCGCCGAATCGGCGGACAGCGGCTGCGTGCAGTAGCGAATCCAGGCGGCGATGCCCAATGCGATGCAGGCGATGCCACGTCCCTGGTCAAGCAATTGCTGCGCACCCAGCAACCAGCGTTGCGGCAGTTTCTGCGAACCGTCCATGGCGATCTGCCGCAGCCGATGTTGCAGACTGTCATTGGCAAAACGTGCCTTTAGATCGTGGGCATAGACCGCAAGGTCGATACCCGCAGGCATGTCCAGCGTGGGCGCCGCCTCGTCGGCCATGTAACGCCCGATCAGGTGCAGCAGGTTCACGTCACTGACGGCCTCGAACACCGTTTCGTGACCGACCAGCAGCCCCACATAGGCCAGCAACGAATGGCTGCCATTGAGCATGCGCAACTTCATTGTTTCGAACGGGCGCACGTCGTCCACCATCTGCACCCCTTCCACTTCCCAGTCCGGACGGCCAAGGGGGAAGTGATCCTCGATCACCCACTGGCTGAAGCTTTCACAGACCACTGCCGCCGGGTCGTGACAGTCCAGTTGCTCCAGCCGGCGGAAGGACTCGCCGTCCATCGCAGGCACAATGCGGTCGACCATGCAGCTGGGGAATGCCACCTGTTGCTCGACCCACTGTGCCAGTGCCTTATCCTGCAACGCCGCCAATGCGCTGACCGCCTGACGGGTGCGCTGGCCGTTGTCGGGCATGTTGTCACAGCACAACACAGTGAAGGCCGGAATACCCGCAGCGCGGCGCCGGCGCAGGGCTTCAAGGACGATGCCGGGGGCCGAGCGCGGCGCTTGCGGATGAGCGAGGTCATGGGCAATCGCCGGGTCTTCGCTGCGCAGTTGCCCCGAAGACGGACTCAGGCAATAACCCTTTTCAGTGACCGTGAGCGTGACGATCCGCGTTTGCGGCGCGGCCATGCAGTGCAACAGTTGCTCCAGGTCGGGACCGCCCTCGCCCGCATACAAGGCCTGGCGCAGCACCCCGATCTCGCGCAGCGTCACTTGCTCGCGGTCGCGGTATTCGGCCACATGGTAGCGACCGTCCTGCTCGCGCAACTGCTCGACCAAGGTGCGATTGGAACGCAGGTTGGCGCTGCACACGCCCCAATCGCTTTCACCGTGGCGATTGAGATGGCGTTGCAGGTAGACCGCCTGGTGCGCGCGATGAAACGCACCCAGGCCCAGGTGCACGATACCGATCTGCGCTGCAGTGCCGGTGCAAGGTACACGTTTCACAACAGGCATCGACTCACTCCTTCTGTTCAGGAACGGCCCAGGGCCGAAACGGGCTGCGGGCTTTGTGCCGCCGCGTTACCGGTATCCGCCACCGACAGCGGTTTAACGTAGCGCGCGACACACACGGCACCGATCACGGTCAGCAGCCCCGCCAGCAGGAACGCACTGGTGAACGAACCGGTGAACTGCACCAAAAAGCCCGTCAGGGTCGGGCCGACAATGCCCGAGGTGTTCGCCAGAAAGTGCATGAAACCACTGACGCCACCCACCCGCGCAGCCGGAACGGTGTCCTGGATGATCGCCCAATAGATGGCGCCGGTGAGGTAAAGGAAGAACACCGCCAAGGCGACGAGAATCACCGCTGGATACAAGGTAGTCACCATCCCGGCACAGGCGATGCAGGCAGCGCAGGCCAGCAGGCACGTCACCAGCACCACTTTGCGCGAGAACATTATCCGCCCGGTTTTCTTGAACACGAAGTCAGAGATGAAGCCGCCCAGGGCCAAACCGAGGAAACCCAGAACCCAGGGAATGACCGTGGCGATGCTCATGTCCTTGACGTTCAAGCCGTGGGCCATGGTCAGGTAGCTGGGGAACCAGGTCAGGAAGAAGAACAAGGTGTAGTTATAGGAGAAGAACGCCAGGGAGGTGAACAGCACCGTCGGCTGCTTGAGGTAGAACCGCAAAGGGAACACCGGTTGTGCCGCCAGTTCGCTCTGCCCCTCGGCTCGGAGAATATCCTCGGCGCCCTCGCCTTCGGGCCGTTCCTTGACGAACTTGAACCACACCGCCGCCCAGATCAGGCCGATCAGCATGATGATAATGAACGAGATTTTCCAACCGTAGGTGACGGCGATAAAGCCCACCACCGGACCGGAAATCGCCCCGCCCAGCGGCGTGCCGGACATCGACGTACCCAGCGCCCGCGCCCTGTGCTTGGGGGCGTACCAGTTGTTCACCATTTTACTGGTGGTGACGCTCAGTGGTCCTTCGCCCATGCCGAACAGGATCCGGATGAGCACCAGCGAAGCGAAGCCCACCGTCAGCACCGTGAGGCCGCTGAACAATGACCACAAGACCATAGCCAGCAGCAAGGTGGTCTTGGCGCCGTAACGGTCGGCGGCCCAGCCACCGATGAAGTTGAAGGCCGCATAGCCGACGAAAAAACTGCTGAAGATCATGCCCATCTCACCCGTACTCAGACCGTAGTCCTTCTGGATGAAAGGTGCCGCCACAGACAATGCCGACCGGTCGAGGTAATTGATGACCCCAGCCAGGAACAGCATGATGATGATTAAGCTACGTCCTTGACCAAACATGGTGGAACCTCCCGCTTGTTGTGTTTATTCGGTGAGGGTGCCCATGACAGGCACGGTGAAACCGGTGGTGCCGACGGCTCAGTGATGGGCGTTCGTCAGCTCCACCAGCACTTTTCGGGTTTGCTCGGGGTGCTTTTCGATCAGGTCGATGGCGCCGGGCATTTCGTCGAAGGTGACGCGATGACTGATCAGGTCCTGGACTTGCAACTTGCCACTGGCGATCAATTCGATCACCCGGGGGAACTTGCGGTTGTTGAGCCGCGATCCCACCAGGGTCAGTTCCTTCTTGATCATTTCCAGTTGCACCAGATCACTGGGCGTGGCATTGAAGCCCAGCAACCCGATACGCCCGGCCGGCGAGGCCAGGCGCACCATCTGCGGCATCAGTGCCGGAATGCAGGCGGCATCGACAATCAACGGCACGCCCTCGCCTTGGGTCAGCTCGCGCATGACGGCTTCGACATCGACTTGCTGGCCGTTGAGGGTCCGGCTGGCGCCCAGCGCCCGTGCCGTCTCCAGGCGGCTGTCGATGACATCGGTAACGGTAATGTCGGTCAATCCCAACGCCCGGGCCATTTGCACCAGGGTCAGGCCGATCACCCCGGCGCCATAGATCAACACGCTGTCGCCAGGGTGCGGCTGCATGCGATCGAGCACGTTCAGGGCAATGGAATAAGGCTCGACCAGGGCGCCGTGGCTGAGGGACATCGCATCGGGCAGGCGGTGGGCGTTTTCGGCCGGTACGCAGACCTGCTCGCTGAAGCCACCGTCGCGGTGCACGCCGATCACTTGCAGCCGCGTGCAGACATTGGGCCGGCCAATGCGGCAGGGATAGCAAGTGCCGCAACTGATCACCGGATCGATGCACACCCGGTCGCCCACCTGCAGGTGCTCGACGCCTTCACCGACTTGCCGGATCACCCCGGAAAACTCATGGCCGGTGACACGGGGGAACCGCACGAATGCGTTCTGCCCATGAATGATGTGCATGTCCGAGCCACAGATGCCGGCATACGCCACATCGACCTGGACCTCGCCGTGGGCGACCTGGGGTTGGTCGACCTGGGCCAGCCCGAACTCGAAGGGTGCTCTTACCTGGAACGCTTTCATCAGTCACTCCTGACGGGGCATTCGCCCCGTTTCCTCAAAGGGTTGAAACCGCTTCACCAATGCCAGAGCGTGCCGTCTTCGAGACGGTTGACCGGCAGGCTGGCGCGCTTGTAGGGGTATTGGCGGGCAAGGTCTTCATCGATGTCGACGCCATGCCCCGGGGTTTCGCCCGGCGTGAAGTGGCCGTCCTCGAACCGATAGGCATGGGGGAAGACTTCATCGATGCGGTCTTCGTGAGGCATGTGTTCCTGGATGCCGAAGTTGGGCACCCACGTATCGAAATGCAGGGCCGCGCCCATGCACACCGGCGACAGGTCGGTGGCGCCGTGAAAACCCGTGCGCACCTGGAACAGCGCGGCGAAATCGGCAATGCGCCGCACATGGGTAATACCGCCGGCATGCACCAGCGTCGTGCGGATGTAGTCGATCAACTGTTCCTGGATCAACTCGCGGCAATCATGGATGGAGTTGAACACCTCGCCCACGGCCAACGGCGTGGTGGTGTGCTGGCGAATCAGACGGAAGCTCTGCTGGTTTTCCGCCGGCGTGCAGTCTTCCAGCCAGAACAGGTTGTACGGTTCCACGGCCTTGCCCAGGCGCCCGGCTTCGATGGGCGTCAGGCGATGGTGCACGTCGTGGAGGATATGCAGGTCATCACCAAAACGTTCGCGCACGGCGGCGAACAGCTTGGGGACGTAGTTGAGGTATTTGGCGGTGTCCCAGACGTGTTCGGCGGGCAGGTCGCTGTCGGCCGGTTCATAGCGCTCACCGCTGCGCTTGGCGACACCGTAGGTGGTGGCAATGCCGGGCACGCCGCATTGCACACGCACGGCTTTATAGCCCAGCTCGACGTGACGGGCGACTTCGTCCAGGCACCCTTCGATGTCCTTGCCGGTGGCATGCCCATAGACCATCACCCGCTCGCGGCTCTTGCCGCCGAGCAATTGGTACAAGGGCATGTTCGCGGCCTTGGCCTTGATGTCCCACAGCGCCACGTCGACGGCGGCGATGGCCGTCATGGTCACCGGTCCCCGGCGCCAGTACGCGCCGCGATACAGGTACTGCCAGATGTCCTCGATGCGGTGGGCATCGCGGCCGATCAGCGCGGGCAGGACGTGCTCCTCCAGGTAGGCGACGACCGCCAGTTCGCGGCCATTCAAGGTTGCATCGCCAATGCCGTAGAGGCCGTCATCGGTGACGATTTTCAACGTGACCAGGTTGCGACCCGGACAGGTGACGATGACGCGCGCTTCAACGATTTTCATAAAGTCAGACCTGTGCAACAGAAGGAAGTGAGGATGCGGCCATGTCCTGCATGGCCGCATGGGGAATCAGCGCGCCCCGATATCGGACGACCTGGGCCGCCAGGCGATGCCCCCAGCGGGCGGCCTGCTCTGGAGCGCCGCCGCGCAGGCGACAGGCCAGGTAGGCGGCGCTGAACGAATCACCGGCAGCGGTGGTGTCGACGACATCGGAAACGGTTTGCGCGGGCACCTCGAAACGCCCTGTCGGGCACTGGATCAAGCAGCTGGCGGCGCCACGCTTGAGGGCGACTTCGCGTACTCCCACCTGGGCGTAGGCACTGAACAAGGCGTCCGGGTCGCGATAGCCGAACAGGGTCGCGTCATCTTCCCAGGTGATCAGGGCCAGGTCGGTCAGGTGCAACAGGGCGCGGTAGGCCTGCCGGGCCGATTCAGGATCGGGCCAGAGATGGGGGCGGTAGTTGTTGTCGAAGACGATGCGTGCGCCCGCTCGACGAGCCCTGGGCAGAGCCTGGATCAAGCGTTGGCGGCCTTCTGGCGTGAGGATCGCCAGGCTGATGCCGCTCAGGTAGACGTAGTCGTAATCGGCCAATGCAGCGAGCATGGCGTCGGCCTCGGGGCCCTCGAACATGCGCCGCGCCGCCGCTTCCCCGCGCCAGTAGAGGAAACGCCGCTCGCCGTGTGGATCGGTCTGGATGAAATACAGCCCCGGCAGCGCGCCTTCGATCACGCGGACATGAGCATCACCGATCCCCTCGTCCAGCCAGGACCGGCGCATGGCGATGCTGAACGCATCGCTGCCCACGGCCGTCATGTAGTCCACGGCCACCGCGCCATGGGGATTCAATCGGGCCAGATAGACCGCGGTGTTGAGCGTATCGCCACCGAAAGTCTGCGTGATCGCGGCACCCGGCTCACCGCGCATCTCGATCATGCACTCCCCCACCAACGCCACTTTCAGCGGGCGGGCGAAGCGGGTCTGCGGGCCATGGTCAAGCGTTAAGTCCATAATCAACGCGCCTTTCTTGTTTTTAAAACGGCGTTTCATTTTTATCTCAAGGCCCGAGTCTAGTCAGATTTCCGGCCTCGTCAAGCAAAAATGAAACAGCGTTTTGTTCTGCTTGCGTATATCCTTGGGTTTTACTTTCACGTTGGAGCCTTCATGGACAACAGCGTCATTCCCAACAACGATCTGGTGTCGGCGGTGGGCCGGACCATGGCCGTGCTCGAGGCACTGGCCGAGCATCCGGAAGAAAGCGGCGTGTCGGAAATCGCCACCAAACTGGACATGTCCAAGGCCACGGTTTATCGCTTCCTGCAGTCGCTCAAGGCCCGTGGGTATGTGGTGCAGGACGCCGAGGATCGCTATCGCCTCAGTGTCCGGCTGTTCGAACTGGGCGCCCAGGCCCTGCCCCATCTGGACATCGTCCGGGAAGCGGAGCCCGGGATGCGCAGGATCAACGAGCTGACCGGCGAGACCGTCCACCTGGGGATTCTCGACGAAGGCAGCATCGTCTACGTGCACAAGATCGACTCCAAGTACAACCTGCGCATGTACTCGCGGATCGGTCGACGGGCGCCGTTGTACTGCACCGGCATCGGCAAGGTATTGATGGCCTGGCTCGAAGAAGATGAGCTGCTCGCCCACCTGGCACAGGAAAGCTTCGAGCGCCGCACGGCCAATACCCTGACCAGCGTCGAGGCGTATCTGCAGGAACTGGGGACCGTTCGCCAGCAAGGCTATGCCGAGGACCATGAAGAGTTCGAAGACAACATGCGTTGCCTGGCGGCCCCGATCCGCGACCGTTTTGGCCATGTGATCGGCGGGATGAGTGTTTCATTCCCGTGCTTTCGCTTCAGGGAAGAGTTGAAGCAGGACTACGTCAAGCAACTGATGCAAGCCACCCAACAGATCTCAAGCCAGTTGGGCTGGCATACACGTTAATCGCAAAAGCCGTGGCAAGGCTGTGGGAGCGAGCTTGCTCGCGAAGGCGTCAGCACATCCAACATCGCCGCAACTGATCCTCCGCTTTCGCGAGCAAGCCCGCTCCCACAGAGGATGGGTGGTGACTGCGAAGTCTGTGAACGACGCGGCAAACCTGTGGGAGCGAGCTTGCTCGCGAAGGCGTCAGCATATCCAGCATCGCCGCAACTGATCCTCCGCTTTCGCGAGCAAGCTCGCTCCCACAGAGGATGGTGTTGACTGCGAAGTCTGTAAACGACTCGGCATAACTGTGGGAGCGAGCTTGCTCGCGAAGGCGTCAGCACATCCAGCATCACCGCAAACTGATCCTCCGCTTTCGCGAGCAAGCCCGCTCCCACAGGTCTCGACTGGCGGGTATCAGAACCAGGTTTCCATCTGGAGGCCGTACTGCCAGGTGCCGCCGGCGTTGAAGTCCGTCTTGCCGAAGGCGTCTGTGGCGCTGTACCTGTCCAGGTCCGACGACCAATTCATGACGCTGGCGAACAGACGCAGCTCAGGGCGCGTAAGCAGATCGCCCAAGTCGGGCTTGAAGGTCGGGGCCACCGTGAACTTCCAGAAGTTGCCGTCAACCGCATTGCGTTGCAGGTAGCCCTTGGGGTCGAGCTGCATGGTTTGCCAACTCATCTCGTAGGCCATCTCGAAATTGCTGTTGATTTCGTTGGCCAAGCGCACGTTCAGGGTCATCCAACGGTAGTCGTCGCCCTTGACGTAGCGATCCTTGCTTCGCTCGGCCAGCAGGCTCGGGCCGATGCGCCAGTCGGAGGCCAGGGGCGTTTCGCCGTACAGCGCCACACGCAGAGCCCGGGCATCGTCGATCAATTCGCCATCGGCGCCGACGTTCTTGACCTCAGCCCCCAACCCCTGCCCATAGAGCAGCGCTGTCTTGAAGAAGCCTTCGCGACCGAAGAAGGTTTTCTGGTGATTGGCGACCATGCTGTGCAAACCGGAGTCGGCCGGCGCCAGGCCCACTTCATTGGTGCGAGTGCCGAAGTCGTTTTTCTTCGAGCCTATGGCGTTGAACATCCACTGCCACTGCCCGCCGTCGAAAAACTGGTTGGACGTCAGGATGTAGCTTTCCACATCGGCATTGACCCCGCCCTCGCTGAAGTCCCCGTAGTTACGCCCGATCAACGAGTAGTTCGAGCGCCAGTCCTTGGTCATCTGCACGTCGTAGATGCCACCCCCGGTGCCGGCCAGATAGACCACGTCAGAGTCCAGCCAGTGGATGTCGAAATTGTCCCTGTCAAAGCGCTTGCCGGCCCACAAGGTGGAATGCTCGAACATCGAGTTGCCCTTGAATGCCGCGAGGTGATCGAGTTCCGTGAACACTTGGCGCACGTTCAGATTGCTTTCCTCGGCAGTCCAGTCGTTGGAGCTCTCTACGCCATCGGCAATGGACACCGTGAATTTGGAGCGGGTGCCGTTCTGCGCGTACAGCTCTTTCGACAGGTCGATGCGCATGTAAGTATCGTCCTCGTTTCCGAGTCGCCCCACGGCACCGCCGACAGAACCGGCCGGGGTGGTGTACGGACCGCCACGCCCGCCTCCCAACCCATCGTTGATCAGCAACCCGGAGCGGGCGTAGCCCTTGAAGCTGAAGCCGTCAGTGAGGTGAGCGCTACCGCCCTGCTTTTCCGTACTTTGCTGGCGGGCTTCGAGTTTTGCCAGGCGGGCATCGAGCGTGGGTGTCACAACGGCGGACATGGTCGGTTGTGGGGCGGGTGTGGCGAGTTTGATTTGCTGCAGTTCCCTGGCGAGTGCCTGGGTTTGTTGTTCGGCGGCGGCTGCACGCTTTTCCGCTGCGCTGGCACGGGCTTCGAACGCCGCCATGCGCTCTTCCAGCGTCGCGGCCTGAGAGGTGGCCGCCGAGGCGCCGAGCACGCTTGCGAGTAGCCAGCTTGATGCTTTCTGCATGTGGATTTTCCTGTTTTGTTTTTATTGTTCTGTTGCCGCGACCGACCTTTTCCGCCCAGGTTCTGAATTGTCAAATCAGAGGAAAAAAAGGATGCCTCATCGCAAATACGCTGCTACATTTGGCGATGTTAACGTTAACTTTTCTAAAAACAAAAATAAAGAGGGCTTTATGAAACAGCTCAAATCGCTCCTTCCAGTGGCGCTGCTCGGCCTTTGCGTCGGGTTTCCAGCCCTGTCGACTGCCGCCAACCTGACGATTTCCTGTGGTGCCGTGGGTGCCGAATTGCAACTGTGCAAGGAAGCCGTCGAGGCGTGGTCGAAGCAGACCGGCAACAGCGTCGAAGTGGTTTCCACGCCTAACTCGGCGACCGAGCGGTTGTCGTTCTACCAACAGATCCTCAGTGCGCAATCCAGCGACATCGACATCATCCAGATCGACATGGTGTGGCCAGGAATGTTGGCCAAACACTTGATGGACTTGCGCGAGGTGCTTGCGGCCGACGCCACCCAGGGGTATTTCCAGGCCCAGGTGGATAACGCCACGGTGAACGGGCGCCTGGTGACCATGCCGTGGTTCACCGATTCGGGGTTGCTGTATTACCGCAAGGACTTGCTCGATAAATACAACAAGCCCGTGCCCCAGACCTGGGAAGAAATGACATCCACCGCCAGGACTGTCCAGCAGGCGGAGCGCGCTGCCGGGAACGCCAATGCCTGGGGTTATGTATTCCAAGGGCGCGCCTACGAAGGCCTGACGTGCAATGCCCTGGAGTGGATCAGCAGCCAACCGCAAGGTGGGCTGGTCAACGCCCAAGGCGACATCGTGGTCAACAGCCAGGCCTCACGGGCGGCGTTGACCCTGGCCAAAAGCTGGGTCGGAGACATCGCCCCCCGTGGCGTGCTCAATTACACCGAGGAAGAAGGACGCGGCGTCTTCCAGTCCGGCAATGCGCTGTTCATGCGTAACTGGCCTTATGTCTGGGCACTGGTGCAAAGCCAGGACAGCGCCGTCAAAGACAAGGTCGGCGTCGCGCCCCTGCCTCGCGGCGGCGCGACGGGCACTCATGCGTCCACCCTCGGCGGCTGGGGCCTGGCGGTGTCGCGCTATAGCGCCAACCCCAAGCTCGCCGCGGAACTGGTGAGTTACCTGAGCAGCGCCCAACAACAGAAACACCGCGCCCTGGTTGGCGCCTATAACCCGGTGATCGAGTCGCTCTACCAGGATCCCGAGTTGCTCGCGGCCATGCCTTACTACAGCCAACTGCACAGCATTCTCAACGATGGGGTCATGCGCCCCGCCTCGATCACCGCCGACCGCTATCCACGGGTCTCCAATGCCTTCTTCGATCAAGTGCACGGCGTGCTGGCGGGCGAGCAACCGGTGGATCAGGCCCTGGCCGAGCTGGAAAGCGAACTCACGCGGATCAAACGCCGGAACTGGTAAGCCACAAGGAAGGAAATCACCATGTCTGTCTCCACCACACTCGCCCCCGACGACGAGTACCTGCTCCCCCGGGAAACGCCGGTACAACGCCGTCGCGTTCGCGCCGCCTGGCTGTTCCTGACCCCGATGCTGCTGTGCCTGGCGCTGGTGGCGGCCTGGCCGCTGCTGCGTACCTTCTGGTTCAGCCTGACCGACGCCAGCCTCGCCGATACGGGGGATGCAACCTTTGTCGGTTTGAGCAATTATCTGTTTCACAGCAGTGCCGGTTGGTCAGGCCTGCTCGTCGATCCACAGTGGTGGAATGCGGTGCGCAACACCTTGCATTTCACCGTGGTGTCGGTGGGGCTGGAAATCGTCCTTGGGCTGCTGGTGGCGTTGCTGCTCAACGTCCGGTTCAGCGGACGCGCCCTGGTGCGGGCGTTGATCCTGATCCCCTGGGCGATCCCGACCATCGTCTCCGCAAAGATCTGGTCATGGATGCTCAACGACCAGTTCGGCATCATCAATCACCTGATGCTCGGCCTGGGCCTGATCGACGCGCCGCTGGCCTGGACCGCCGACGCGGACCTGTCGATGTGGGCGGTGATCATCGTCGACGTCTGGAAGACCGTGCCTTTCGTCACCCTGCTGATGCTGGCGGCCTTGCAGATGCTGCCCAGCGACTGCTACGAAGCTGCCAGGGTGGACGGCATCCACCCGGTGAAAGTGTTCTGGCGGGTCACCCTGCCGCTGCTGATGCCGGCCTTGCTGGTGGCGGCGATCTTCCGGATCCTCGACTCCCTGCGGGTCTTCGACGTGATCTATGTGTTGACCTCGAACTCGTCGAGCACCATGAGCATGTCGGTCTATGCCCGCCAGCACTTGGTGGAATTCCAGGACGTCGGTTATGGCAGCGCTGCCTCGACCTTGCTGTTCCTGGTCGTCGCGGCGATCGCCATGGTTTATCTGTACCTCGGACGCCGTCAGCTGGAGGTCCGCTCATGAGCCCGCGTCTGCTGAAGAAAGCCCTGTTGCGCCTCGGGTTCTGGTGCCTGATCGCAATCTTGCTGGTGTATGCGGTCTTCCCTTTCTACTACGCCATCGTAACGTCGCTGAAACCGTCCAGCGCCTTGTTCCAGGTGAGCTACTGGATCGACCAGCCCGACTTCTCCAACTACGCCGCCGTGCTCAACCAGGCCTCGTTCCTGCGGGCTATCGGCAACTCGTTGGTGGTTGCCCTGTGCGTGGTCGCGCTGGCGCTGTTCCTCAGCCTGACCGCCGCCTATGCCTTGGGCCGGGTGAAATTTCGCGGGCGCGGTCCGGTGTTGATGATGGTCCTGGGCGTCTCGATGTTTCCCCAAGTCGCGGTGCTGTCGGGGTTGTTCGAAGTGATCCGTGCCCTGGGCCTGTACAACACCTCCTGGGCGTTGATCCTGAGCTACACGATTTTCACCCTGCCCTTCACCGTCTGGGTGCTGACCACCTTCATGGGGCAACTGCCTCATGAGCTGGAAGAGGCCGCCATCATGGACGGTGCGTCACCTTGGGTCACGCTGACCCGCGTGCTGTTGCCGCTGCTCTGGCCGGCACTGGTCACCACCGGCCTTCTGGCCTTCATCGCCGCATGGAACGAGTTCCTCTTTGCCCTGACCTTCACCCTGACCGACTCGCAACGCACGGTCCCAGTCGCCATCGCGCTGATTTCCGGCGGCAGTCCCCATGAGCTGCCTTGGGGCCTGTTGATGGCGGCGTCGGTGCTGGTCACGGTGCCCTTGGTGATTCTGGTGCTGATCTTCCAGCGCCGCATTGTTTCCGGCCTCACTGCCGGTGCGTTAAAGGGTTGAGGCCCAACACAGACAAAAAAAGGAACAGCATCGTGATCAAGTTGAAGCTGGACAACGTGAACAAACAATTGGGCGGCGCACGCATTCTTCGCGACGTCAGCCTGGAAATCTCGGCAGGCGAATTCGTGGTCTTCGTCGGCCCTTCGGGCTGTGGAAAGTCGACCCTGCTGCGGCTGATCGCCGGGCTGGATTCGATCTGTGGCGGCGACCTGCTGATCGACGGACGCCGGGTCAACGACCTGGAGCCGCGCGAGCGTGGCGTCGGCATGGTGTTCCAGTCCTATGCGCTGTACCCGCACATGAGCGTCTACGACAACATCAGCTTTGGCCTCAAGCTGGCCAAGACCGAAAAGACCAGCCTGCGCGAGCGGGTGCTGAAAACCGCGCAGATCCTGCAATTGGACAAACTGCTGCAACGCAAGCCACGGGAACTGTCGGGCGGCCAGCGCCAGCGCGTGGCCATGGGCCGGGCCATGGCGCGGGAGCCGGACATTCTGTTGTTCGACGAGCCACTGTCCAACCTCGACGCGTCCCTGCGCGTGCAGATGCGCAACGAAATCGCCCGGCTGCATGGGCGCTTGGGCTCGACCATGATCTACGTGACCCACGACCAGGTTGAAGCGATGACTCTGGCCGACAAGATTGTCGTGCTCAATGGCGGCCGTATCGAGCAGGTCGGCTCGCCACGGGAACTCTATGAGCGTCCGGCCAGCCGCTTTGTCGCCGGTTTCCTGGGCTCACCCAGGATGAATTTCCTTGCCGCGTTCCTGCATGCGCCAGGCGAAACCAGCCAGGTTGAAAGCCTGGTGCTGGGCATGACGTCCCTGCCCTTCGACAGCTCGGGGCTGGCTGCGAATACGCAACTGAGCCTGGGGATTCGTCCGGAACATATCGCCCTCAAGGCGGCCCAGGGAACGGCCGGCATCGTGGTGAGCGGGGTCGAATACCTGGGAAGTGAAACCTATGTGCACCTCGACACCGGCCAGGACGACCCCATGGTCTGTCGTTGTGAGGTCAACGCCGGATGGCGAGTGGGCGATCGGGTCGAACTGCAACTGGATATCGACAATCTGCATGTGTTCGACACACACGGCACGGCGTTGAAACGCCACGCCATCGACCGCCTGCCCGATGACGTCGCCCTGCGCCCGGCCCATGCGGGCGCCCTATGACTTTATCCTTGAATAGCCTGAGCAAACCGATGCCCGCCTCTCTCGAACATGCGCAACAGGCCCTGCGTGATGGCCTGTCTCGCCTGATCCACGACTATCGACCCGACTATCATCTGGCCCCGCCAACGGGCTGGATGAACGACCCTAACGGAGTGGTGTTTTTCCAGGGCGAGTACCACGTGTTCTACCAACACCACCCCTTCGACGCCAAATGGGGCCCGATGTACTGGGGCCACGCCAAGAGCGCCGATCTGGTTCATTGGCAACATCTGCCCATTGCCCTGGCGCCGGGTGACGACTTCGACCGCGACGGCTGTTTTTCCGGTAGCGCGGTGGTGTGTGGCGACACCCTGGCGCTGATCTACACCGGGCACACCTGGCTGGGAGAGGTGGGTGACGAACGCCTGATCCGCCAGGTCCAGTGCCTGGCCACCAGTGTCGACGGCGTCCGCTTCGTCAAGCATGGCGCCGTTATCGAGGACGCGCCGCAAGCGGCGATCATGCACTTTCGTGACCCCAAGGTCTGGCAGGAGGATGGTTATTGGTACCTGATTGCCGGGGCTCGCCTGGGCGACACGCCGCTGCTGCCGCTATACCGCTCCACGGACCTGCGCGCCTGGGAATTTCTCGATTATGTGTCCAGGGGCACTGAGGGCGACGGCTACATGTGGGAATGCCCGGACCTGTTTCGCCTCGACGGGTGCGACGTACTGCTGTACTCCCCCCAAGGCATGCCAGCGGCGGGTTACGAACGGCTCAACAAGTATCAGACCGGTTATCGCATTGGCCACCTCGACAGCCAATGGCACTTCAGCGGCGGGCCGTTCATCGAGCTGGATAACGGCCACGATTTCTATGCCGCGCAAACCTTGGTGGCCGCTGATGGTCGGCGCCTGGTGTGGGCCTGGCTGGACATGTGGGAAAGCCCGATGCCGAGCCAGGCCCATCACTGGTGCGGCATGCTCGGTTTGCCACGGGAACTGGAACTGCAGGGCGATCGCCTCGGCGTTTTTCCGGCGCGGGAACTGGTTGCGCTGCGCCAGGCGCCGTTGCCGAGCATTGCGCCGTGGGGCGAGTCGGGCAGCCGCTGGGTGCCGCAAGTGAGTGGCGACCGACTGGAGATCCATGTGCATCTGGACCTGCTCGATTGCACCGAAGGTCAGTTGGGCATTGCCTTGCGCTGCAGTGCCGATGAGCAGGAACAGACACTGCTGTATTACGACGCGTCACTGCGACGCCTGGTGCTCGATCGCAGCCGCTCGGGTGCGCAAGTGAGCGGCCAGCGCAGCGTGCCGATAGAACAGGCGCAAACGCAACTGCATCTGCGGGTGTTTCTCGATCGTTCATCCATCGAGGTGTTTGAGCAAAGCGGCCGCTTCAGCCTCAGTAGTCGTCTCTATCCGCGGCCCGACAGCCTCGGGGTGAAGCTGTTGGCGAGCGGGAGTGGCGGACGCGTCGCCATTTCCAACGCCTGGCCCCTGGCCTCGGGTTGGCTGTGAGTCGCGTCATTCGAGTCGCGAGAAGCCCGGGCGCTGTGTCATGATTCTGCGTCAACCTGACTGGCCGCACTTCGCATGACTTCCGTGAAAGACGTTGCACAGCTGGCCGGCGTATCCCTGATGACGGTTTCGCGCGCGCTCAACACGCCGGAAAAACTGAGCCCCGAGACCCTTCAGCGGGTACGCCGCGCCATCGATGAACTGCAATTCGTACCGAGCCTGTCGGCGCGCAGGATGCGCGGCGACAACTTGCAGGCGCGCACCATCGGTGTGTTCGCACTGGACACCGCGACCACGCCGTTCGCCGTCGAGTTGCTGCTGTCCATCGAACAGACCGCGCAGCAAGCCGGCTGGAACGTCTTCATCCTCAACCTGCTGAGCAACCCGCCCACCGACCAGAACATCGACCTGATGCTCTCGCATCGCCCCGACGGGTTGATCTTCAGTGCCATGGGGTTGCGCCAGGTGAGCATTCCCGAGCGACTCAAGAGCAAGCCGCTGGTACTTGCCAATTGCCTGGCCGATGACAGCCAATTGGTCAGCTACGTGCCGGATGATGAAGCCGGGCAGCACCGCGCCTTGCATCATGCCTTGAGCCAAGGCTATCGGCGCCCGCTGTGTATCAACTTGCCCAGGAAGAGTGTTGCCTGGAATCTGCGGCAACAAGGGCTGCAACGCGCCTGCCAGGCATTCGGGCTGGCGCCTGAAGCACTCCTGCAATACGACCTTTCCGATCACGATGCCTACGGTGAAACCGCCGCCATTCTCGACCGGCATATCGTCGACGGCCGTCCGCAATTCGACATCCTGGTCTGCGGCAACGACCGCATCGCCTTCTGCGCCTATCAACTGCTGTTGGGCCGCGGCTTGAAAATCCCTGATGATGTCGCTGTGCTGGGCTATGACAACATGATCGGCATCGCCGAATTGTTCATGCCGCCGCTGACCACGGTCCAACTGCCGTACTACGAGATCGGTCGCCAGGCCGCCCGGCACCTGATCGAGACCCTCGAACTGAAGGGCGCCCAGCCGGTGGATTGCCCACTGGTGGTCAGGGCGTCGCTGTAAGGCCAATCGGTATCCGTCAAGGCTGCTGCGCGGGCGACGACGGTAGTGATGCGATGATCCGGGTGCGGCAGACCTCAAGGATTTCATCAGCCAGCGCGGAGTCGTCCGGGCAGGCCCGCGACAACATGATCGCGCCGACGACATGGGCCAACATGTCGAGCATTTTCGCCCTGACCTCTGCCTGCGGCGCGTCTTGCCCGGTCTCGTACCGGCTCTCGAGCGCCGCCAGCATATCTTCGATGCCGCTGGAAAAAGTCGCCTTCAGCTCGGGCGATTGACGGGCAGCGTCCCCGCACAGTGCCGCCATGGTGCAACCGCCACCCGGGGCGTCACGGTGATTGCGGGATACGTAAAGATTGACGAACCCAGGCACATCGAGACCCGCGTTGTTGGTCAGCGATTGCGCAAGGCTGCGCGCGGCCGCTTCGACCATCAGGTCGGCCTTGGAGCCGAAATGTTTGTAGAAACCGCCATGGGTGAACCCGGCAGCCGCCATCAGATCCGCAACACCCACGCCGTCAAAGCCTCGCTCGCGAAACAAGACAGACGCCGTCTCGACGATGTGCTCCCGATTTGCCTGGGCCTGGGCTTTGGTTACCCGCATTTTCCACTCCTCGTGCTGCTCGAAAATCACTCTCACATCATACATAGATGTCGAGCATAATCAAATTCGTTGACAGTTTAGATTTCGATCATCATCCTAATGGAAAGCCGCGCTCATCAGGCGACGGTTCATACCCTTGAAGAAGAGAAACTCCATGGACACTCGCACAACCGTTCTCATCACTGGCGCTTCCACCGGTATCGGCGCAGCCTACGCCCAGCGCTTTGCGCAACGCGGCCACAATCTCGTCCTGGTGGCCCGCGACAACGGGCGCCTGCAGGACCTGGCCGCCAAGCTGCGCAGCGAACACAATGTTGCCATCGACATTCTCCAGGCCGACCTGACCCAGATCAGCGACCTGACGAGCGTCGAAGCCCGACTGCGGGAAGACGCCAGCATCGGTATCCTGGTCAATAACGCCGGCGCCGCCCAGTCCGGCACGTTCATCGAACAGTCGACCGACAGCGTCGCGAACCTCGTGTCGCTCAATACCACCGCGCTGGTCCGATTGGCCAGCGCCATCGCCCCACGCCTGGTCAAGGCGGGTGACGGTGCGATCATCAACATCGGCTCCGTGGTCGGCCTGGCACCGGAATTCGGCATGTCGGTCTATGGCGCGACCAAGGCGTTCGTGTTGTTCCTCTCTCAGGGACTCAGCCTGGAACTGTCGCCCAAAGGCGTCTACGTGCAAGCCGTCCTGCCGGCCGCGACCCGTACCGAGATCTGGGAGCGCGCGGGCATCGATATCAACACCTTGAATGAAGTCATGGAAGTCGGTGACTTGGTCGACGCCGCGCTGGTCGGTTTTGACCGTCGCGAACCTGTGACCATCCCGCCGCTGCAGGAAGAAGCACGCTGGGATGCCTTGCAGGCGGCGCGCCAAGGTCTGCTCGGGCAAATCAAGCAGTCCCTCGTTGCCGAGCGCTATCAAGACCTGGCGTAACCATCGTTCAGCGGGTGCCGGTGCGAAGGACAGCGCTGGCATTTCCGGATGCCTGGCCGGGTGATCCGTCGACTGCATCCCTTATAAGAGCAAAGCACCATGAAGGCATTTTTAATCGACCGCTACGCCAAGCACAGTGGCCGTATTGGCGACATACCCGCCCCAGAAGTGGCTGACCACGACGTTCTGGTCCGCGTGCATGCCGCCGGCGTCAACGTCCTGGACTCAAAGATCCGCAAAGGCGAATTCAAACTGATCCTGCCCTACTCGTTTCCCTTGATATTGGGCCATGACGTGGCCGGGGTCGTGATGCGGGTGGGATCCCGTGTCAAGCATTTCAAACCGGGGGATGAAGTCTATGCCCGCGTCCCGGATGGGCACATCGGCACCTTCGCCGAGCAGATTGCAGTGAACGAAAATGCCCTGGCCCTGAAACCCACGAACGTCAACCAGGAGGAAGCCGCCGCCCTGCCCTTGGTCGCCCTGACGGCCTGGCAGGTGCTGGTTGAAACCGCCCAGGTAAAGAAAGGTCAAAAGGTGTTCATCCACGCCGGTTCAGGTGGCGTCGGCACCCTCGCCATCCAGCTGGCCAAACACCTCGGCGCCTTCGTTGCGACCACCACCAGCACCGCCAATGTGCCCTGGGTCAAGGCACTGGGGGCGGACGTTGTCATCGATTACAAACAGCAGGATTTCTCAAGCGTGCTGCAGGACTATGACGTCGTGTTGAACAGCTTGGGGGCCGATGAACTGGAGAAGTCGCTGAAGATCCTCAAACCCGGCGGCCAGCTCATTTCCATCTCGGGACCACCTACCCCACAGTTCGCCCAGGCCCAGGGGTTGTCCTGGCCGCTGCGGCTGATCATGGGGCTGCTGAGCAGTGGCATACGCCGCAAGGCCCGCCGAAAGGGTGTTAGCTACGCCTTCGTGTTCATGCGCGCCAGTGGTCCTCAACTGCGTGAGATCACCACGCTCGTCGAGTCCGGCAGCATCAAGCCGGTGGTTGACCGATCCTTCGCCTTCGACGCGACGGCCGATGCCCTGGATTATGTCGAGCAAGGACGGTCCAAGGGCAAGGTCGTCATCAAGATCCACTCGGGAATGGCCGATGAGTGAACCCCATTTGTCTGCGCTCATCACCAAACGGCAATATGCGAATCCGCCCGGGGTTCGGTCCCGCCGCACAGCACACCACTGACCGGGTCGCGCAGGATGATCTGGCCGCGCCCATAGTCGGTCAGGTCGCTGGCGATCTGCACCTCATGCCCCCGTCGCGCCAGGGCATTGGCCAGGTCCCGTGAAGCCCCGTGCTCGATCCCGACCTTCATGTCTCCCAGCCATTGCCAACGCGGTGCGTCCAAGGCCGCTTGCGGGTTGAGGCCGAAATCCACCAGGTTCATGACCATCTGCACATGCCCCTGGGGCTGCATGTAGCCGCCCATCACGCCGAAGGGGCCGAGGGCCTCGCCATTACGGGTAAGGAACCCGGGAATGATGGTGTGGAAGGTTTTCTTGCCCGGGGCCAGGCAGTTGGCGTGGCTCGGATCGAGGCTGAACTCCTGCCCGCGATTCTGCAGGGCGATTCCGCTGTCGGGCAACACCACGCCTGAGCCGAACCCGTGGTAGTTGCTCTGGATGAACGAGACCATGTTGCCCTCCTCATCCGCGGTGGCCAGGTACACCGTGCCGCTGGCGTGGGGGTCGCCGGGCTTGGGCGGTTGGGCCTGTTCGCCGATCTGCCCGCGCCGACGGGCGCTGTAGTCATCGCTGAGCAGGTCAGCCACTGCCACGCGCATGTGCAGGGGGTCGGTGATGTAGTGCAGGCCGTCGCTGTAGGCCAACTTCATCGCTTCCAGTTGACGATGCCAGGTCTGCTGGCTGTCACGCTGATCGAAGTCAAACCCTTCCAGAATCTTCAGCGCCATCAAGGCCACCAGACCCTGCCCGCTCGGCGGGATTTCCCAGACATCCACGCCTCGGTAATTGACGTGGATGGGGTCGACCCACTGGGCGCGATAATCCCTGAGGTCCGAGGCGCGCAGATAGCCGCCGCTGGCCCGGGAGTGGGCGTCCAGGCGCTCGGCCAACGCCCCGCGATAGAGGCTTTCGCAGCCGGTGTCGGCCAGTTCCTGGAGCGTGCGCGCCTGGGCCGGGTTGCGAAAAATCTCCCCGGCCCGGGGCGCCCGGCCTTCGATCAGGAACGTCTCGAACCAGACCTCCAGGACGGCATCGCGATGGGGCGTGAACTCGTTCAGCGCGATCTGCCATTGATGGGCAACCACCGGCGACAGCGCAAAGCCGTCCCGGGCCAGACTGATGGCCGGTTGCAGCAGCTCGGCAAAGGGCAGTTTGCCAAAGCGCTGCGACAACTGCGCCCAAGCCGATGGGCAGCCCGGAACGGTCACCGGTGTCCAGCCGTAGATCGGCATCTGCTCATGACCGGCGGCCTTGACCGCCTCGATGCTCAAGGCCGCCGGCGCATGACCGTTGCCGTTGAGGCCGTGTAGCTGGCCCTTGCACCAGACCAGGGCGAAGGCGTCACCGCCGATGCCGCAGCCAGTGGGCTCCACCACCGTCAGCGCCGCTGCCGTGGCGATGGCGGCGTCGATGGCATTGCCGCCTTTTTGCATGATCTCGATGCCCGCCTGGGCCGCCAGGGGCTGGGACGCGGCGACCATGCCCCGACGGGCGAAAACGCTCTGGCGCTGGGATGGATAAGGGTATTCGTGGGCAGAAAATGTCAGCATGGCGAAAGCTCTTCAATACAGGAATTGATTGACCGGACTCGGGGGTAGACAACCTTGCAAGGGTCATAGCACCCGGCTGAGGAAAGCCCGGGTCCGCGGGTGAATGGGGTGACAGAAGATCTGCTCCGGCGGCCCTTGCTCGATAAGCTCGCCCTGGTCCAGGACCACCACACGGTCGGCCACTTCCCGGGCGAAGCCCATCTCGTGGGTCACCACGACCATGGTCATGCCCTCCTCGGCCAACTCCTTCATCACTTGCAGCACCTCGCCGACGGTCTCCGGGTCGAGGGCGCTGGTGGGTTCGTCGAATAGCATGGCCTGGGGTTTCATGGCCAGGGCCCGGGCAATCGCCACCCGCTGTTGCTGGCCGCCGGAGAGCATCGATGGGTAGTGATCGGCTTTTTCCGCCAGGCCGACCCGCTCCAGCAACCCGCGGGCCTGTTCCAACGCAGCGGCGCGCGGCACACCGAGCACCTGGATGGGCGCCTCGATGATGTTCTCCAGGGCAGTCATGTGGGGGAACAGGTTGAAGCGTTGGAACACCATGCCGATGTCCCGCCGCTGACGGGCGATGTTGCGCTCCGACTCACGCACCAGGCTGCCGTCGGCCCGCTCGCGGTACCCCATGGCCCGGCCATTGACGCGGATGCGTCCGCCCTGGATGTCTTCCAACAGATTGATGCAACGAATGAAGGTAGTCTTGCCGGAGCCCGACGCACCGATCAGCACCACCACTTCGCCACGCCGCACTTGCAGGGAAATGCCCTTGAGAATCTGCAGCTCGCCGAAGGACTTGTGAACGTCCAGCGCCTCGATGATCAGCTCTTCGCTTTTATGCGCCATGGTTAACGTGCCCTCAGCAGGTTCAAGGTGCTGCGACCGAACATTCGCGTCGACGCCGGCGGTGGCGACGAAGGCCGATCCGACTGGCCGAAACGGGTCTCCAGCCAGCGCTGGAAAAAGCCCCACAACGTGGTCAGCAACAGGAAGTAGATCGCCACCACCAGGTACAGCTCGAACACCCGGAACGTCGCCGACGTGACCATCTGGGTACTGAGCAACAGTTCCTGGACGCCGATCACACTGACCAGCGTGGTGTTCTTGAGCATCACGTTGAACTCGTTGCCCAGCGGCGGAACGATGACCCGGAACGCCTGGGGCAGGACAATGCGGCGCATCAATTTGGCGAAGGTCATGCCCAGGGAGCGTCCGGCCTCGTATTGGCCCTTGTCCACCGCGCCGATGCCGGCGCGGATGATCTCGGCCATGTAGGCCCCCTCGTTGAGGCCCAGGGCAATGATCGCCGCCTGGATATTGCCGGGGATCACCAGGCCGAACAGGTCGATGTCTTCGAAGCGAAAAATCCCACCGGCGGCCAGCGCGGTGTAGAGAAAGACGATTTGCACCAGCAACGGCGTGCCGCGCATCAGCCACACGTAAAAGCGCACCGGCAAATGCAGCAAGGGGTTGCTCGACAACCGCAGCAACGCGGCGGCCAGCCCCAGGGCACAGCCCAGCAGCATCGCCAGCACACTGATCAGGCAGGTCAGCCAGAGCCCGGTGAGATACACCCCACTGGGCTGCAGCAGGTACTGCCAGAACACATCCCAATTGAAATTCATCGATGGTTCACCTCAATCAAGTGTGTCACTGGCGACATGCCATTTGCCGAGCAACTGGGTATAGCTGCCGTCGCTGCGCATATCGTTGATCACCCGCTGCACGGCGGCGGTCAGTTGCGGATCGTCCTTGCGAATGCCCAGGCCGGTAAGAATTCGGCTGAAGGCCGGCACCCCTTCCTCGAACAGGTCGGGCGCCATGGTCGCGTAGTAACCGGCGGTTTCCACAGTGGTGCCGTAGGCGTCGACCTGACTGATGCGCAGGGCCTGGAAGGCATCGGTGTCGGTGTTGTAGACCACCAGCTTCATCGCCGGCTTGCCGGCCTTGGCCAGGGATTCGTTCTCGGCGTCGAGCAGGGTCTTGATGGTGGAACCGTTGAGCACCGCGACCTTGTGCCCGGAGAGATCCGGCAGTGTCTTGAGGCCCTTCGGATTGCCCTTGGGCACCACCACCGCCTGGCTGGAATACATGTAGTTGACGATGTCGATCACCTCGCGGCGCTCGGGCTTGTCAAACAGCTGATCGACAATCATGTCGCACTGGCGGGCCAGCAATGCGGGGAGCAATCCGGAAAAGGGAATGACCCGCCACTCCACCTTTTTGTCACCCAGGCGCTTGGCGATTTCCAGCCCCAGGTCCACGGTCAATCCCTTGGGTTTCTGCGCCTCATCAAAAGACACCAGCGGCGGCGAATCCATGCCTGAGCAGTAGACGAGTTTGTCGACCTTGAGCAAACGCTCCGGGACAACGGGCGCGGCAACCGCCCACTGCGCACAGAAACCCAAGGATAAAGCGGCAACCAACAGGCGAGGCTTATGCATGACCAGACACTCCAGTTCAGTAGGTAACGGGCAGTACTCAAAGTCAGAACACGGGCAGGCTCGGGCCTGCTCTCGTTATTTTTTCGATTGCAGGAACTCGATCAATTCAGGAACGGTGCCTTCGATGTGCGCACGCACCACCGCCTCGGCCTTCTCGGCATCGCCCGCACGCAGGGCATCGAGGATCAGCATGTGCTCCTGACGCGCACTCAGGGGCTTTTCCACATGCTGCAGCCATAGACGCATGGGCGCTTCGATCAGGGAATAAAGCGCGCTGATCTGCTTGAGCAATCGCGGACGTCCGCTGAGGCTGCACAGGTATTCATGGAAGGCGCGATGGCGGCTGACCCACTCGGCGCTCTCCTCGCGGTAGTCGTCCATCTCGTCCAGCAAGCGTTCCAAGGCGGCCAACTGGCGCTCGCCAATGCGTGCTGTCGCGACACGGACCGCCAAGCCTTCCAGGGCGCTGCGCATTTCGAAGACTTCGTGCAGCTCATCGATGTCCAGGCCGCTGACAACCGCCCCGCGATTGGGCCGCAGGGTCACCAGGCCCTGGGCATCCAGACGGCGAAAGGCTTCGCGCACCGGCATCCGGCTCATGCCGATCTCGTTGGCAATGTCCTCGGCAATCAGCCGGTCGCCCTTGCGTAACCGACCGCCACAAATGGCATCGAGCAGGAAGTTGTACGCCTCCTCCTCGGCAGTCATGGGCGGGCGTTCAGCGTACGTCGGAGCAAATTGCATGGCAGCACCTTCTGCATTTTTGTATCCAATTATCCATGAATTCAAAAAAGCAGAATGCGTGCCAACTTCTCACGCAATCGTGCAAGCGTTTGATTTGAAGGAATTTGCCGAGGAAAAATGACTGGCTACCGTGCGTCCTGCCTCAGGCTGGACTGCAGCCGTATGCTACCAAACCGCTCAGCGGCTGCCCTTTATGGGTGCAGGATGGCGCTTCGGTAACACTGTAAACGGCGGCTCATCCTGCCGGCGCCCTGGGCGTATCCGAGGGTGACTCGCCAAACAGCGCTCGGTAATGGACCGCAAAATGGCTCAGGTGGAAAAACCCCATGGCCACGGCGATCTCACTGACGTTCAGCGCGGCCGCACGGGTCGTGATCAGTCGGCGGCGCACGGCATTGAGCCGCAGGTTGCGCAGGTACTCCACCGGGCGCATCCCGGTCACCGCCTGGAAACTGTTCTGCAGGGTCCTGCGGCTGACCCGCAATTGCTCGCACAAGTCGAGAATGCTCAAGGGTACATCGGCACTGGCGACCACCAACTCCTGGCAACGCTTGACTAGGTACGCACTGACGGCAAAATTGCCGCGCCGGCCGCGCACCTCGTCCGAGGCATGGCTGAACAGGTCGAGAAAGGCATTGAGCAGAACGTCTTCAAGGATTTTTTCCGAGGCGGGATTGACGGCGTCCGCCTGTTCCAATAGGTGACGAAACAGTGGGTGGATGCGTTGTTGCACACGGCGCAGTACCACCTCATCCACACTGACCTGGGACACGTTCTTCAAACGCTTGAGCTGCTCGCTCGACAGTTCGTAGGCTGCCAGCTTGGCGAAGCGCACCGTGTCGACATTGGCCGCGAAGAAATGCGTACCCTCCGGGGCGTGCAAGACGAAGTCTTCGCCATCGCGCAACAACACCACGCTATGGGCGCCCACCTGATGCCCCTGGACCACCGGCGCACCACCCAGCGACATGGCAATGCACAAGCGCCCTTTTGGCGCGCAACCGTGCTGCACCACCCGTTTATCCAGCACCTCCTGGAAGATCTGGAAACGTTCGGCGCATACCTGGCGCAGCTCGCTGGAAAGACATCCACGCCCGAGCTGATCATAGACTTGTTGCCAGCCCAGGATCGAACCGGCGTGTTGCTGAGGATCATTGAAGGTACGGACTTCGGCGAACATGATCATTGTTCCTCGGTGGCGCTGCGTTTATTGCCTGGTACGGTTGCTCAAGGATCTCTAAAACCCGTGGCGAGGGAGCTTGCTCCCGCTTGAGTGCGAAGCGCTCACAAAAATGGGTCTGCTGCGCAGCCCAGCGGGAGCAAGCTCCCTCGCCACGGGCTCCTTTGGGTGAACAGTGCTTACTGCTGGAAAACCAAAGCCAGTTCCATGCCAAGCATGTACAACCGGTACTCGGCGGCCTTGATCTCCAACGGTGCCAACAAAGAGCCGGACAGCACCACCTGGCCCGCTTCAACGCACTGCCCGTCAGCCAGCAAACGCCGCACCAGCCAGCACAGGTTGGCCTGGGGCGTGTCCTCGCGCGCCTGGGCATTGCCCTCGCCACAGGGCACCCCATCGCACGCCAGGCGATAGTTCAGGTGGGCCAATTGCTCGGGATGGAACCTGACCCGCGCCCCCAGGCAATACAGCCCCGCAGCGGCATTGTCGGCAAGAAACGCACCGACGCCGAAACGCCAGCCCTGCCAGCGGCAATCGGCAATTTCGAACGCCGGCGCGACCTCGCAGATGGCGGCGAGGATGTCCTCGTCGCTGTAGAAACCGGGCACCAGCGTACGCCCTAGGACAAACGCCAGCTCGATTTCCAACTTCGGCTGGATCAGCCGTGCGAGCGACACCCCACGGCCGGGTTCCACGACCATGGCATCGGTCAGTGCGCCCAATACCGGCTCGTCAATACCGAAACGGTCCTGGGCGGCGCGGCCGGCGAAGGCCACTTTCCACCCGGTCAAGCGCTCACCGCCGGCCTGGCGTCGGCGTAGCGCCTCGCGCTGCAAGGTGTAGCCCGTCGACAGGTCGACGGCCTCTGGTTCCAACGAAGGCAAGGCGTGCACGGCCTGCGCGGCATCGTGAAGCCGGACCAACAGATGATCTTCACGGCTCATGAGAGTTGCCCCGCCAGTTTGCGCAACACGCCTTCGAGCCGCTCGGGTGTGGTGATCGCGGCCACGAACCGATCCGGCCGCACCACCACGACACAATCACGGACCTTGGCAAACCATTCGCCGAGGCGGTTATCGACGTCCTCGACACAAATGGCCCCGCTGGCAGACAAGGGTTGGTTACGCCCCACGCCACTGCGCGAGCGATTGATCTGGATGAAGCGCGTCTCCCAGCGCGCCCACCAGGCGGCGGTTTCTTCGCTGAGCGGTTCGCTCGGGTCGACCCGATACCCCAGCACCGCATAGGAATGCCCCAGCACCTCATCCAGGCGTCGGCGCTGCCCCTGGGCATCTTCGATGGACGGTTGGATGAACAACTGCCCGACCAGATCATCCTCATGCAGCTCGGCGCGTTCGTGATACACCAGGCCTTTGGTGATGGTCGCCTTGGGCTTGAACTTGAACTCCAGCAAGTGCGAACGCAGGTTGTCGACGCTGTTGACGGCCTGGAACAACCAGTCCCGCACACCCGCCATCAACGGATTGGTCAGCCCCAGGACGGCGCCCATGTTATCGGCCAACGCAATGAGATCGGTCGCATGCCCACGGCGCTCCTGGTCGTAACTGGCCAGAATCGCTGGCGACGCCCGCCCTTGGAGAATCGCGGCGAGCTTCCAGCTGACGTTGGCGACATCACGCAAGCCCGAATTGAGTCCCTGCCCGGCCCAGGGCGGGGAAATATGCGCCGCATCCCCCACCAATGCCACACGGCCCTGAACAAAGCGCGCCGCGACCCGGGAGTTATGGGTGTAGGCGCGGATCCGGATGATTTCCAGTTGGTCGACCGCATCGCCGATATGCCCACGGATCAAGTCCCGGATCGTCGCCTCCTCGCACATCCGGGCTTCGTCTTCGCCCTCCAGGAGCATGAACTCCCAGCGCCGTTGCTGATACGGCAGGTAGATGCAGACGAAAGGTCTCTGAGGGTCGGCATGCAAGGCGGTATACGGTGCGTCGAGGGTGTCGTTGGCCGTATCGATCACCACCCATTTGCGCGGATGGGTCAGCCCCAGCAGTTCGATGCCGAGTTTCTTGCGCACGCTGGAGCGTCCGCCATCGGCACCGATCACGTACTGCGCCTGCAATTGATAGAGCTCCCCCTGGGCATCGCGCACCTGCAAGGTCACACCCTCGGCATCCTGCTCCAGATCGAGCATTTCATGGCCCTGGCGCAACGCGACGGTGGTGTGTTTGCCCAACTGCTCGCGCAATGTCGTTTCAAGCAACTGTTGCATGAAGATGTTGCGCATCGGCCAACCATATTTCGCCGTGCTCGGCTTGACCTCGGCAAAACAGACGCCTCGCGCATTGTAGTAACGCAGGGGTACGTTGCAGATCATGTCGCGCGCGGCCAGTTCGGCGATGCCGATGCCCTGCAACACCCGCAGCGCCTCGTCATCCATGCCCACCGCGCGGGGATACGGCAGGACGCCGTCAGCCAATTCAAGGACGATGCAGTCGATACCGTACAGCCCCATGTAATGAGCGGCCGTGATCCCGTTCGGGCCGCCGCCCACGATGACAACCTGGGTTTTCTCCTGCTTCATCGCTATTCACCGCTTTGTTGTTGTGGTTGTAGGCATTGGTCGTGCAAGTAGTCCATGACGACACGGTTGAACGTGTCCTCCTGATCGTCATGGACATAATGGCTGGCATCGGCGATTTGCGCTGTATGCACGTGCGGATTGGCCTCTTTCATCGCTGCCAGGGTCGCCTCGGGCAGAAAATCGGAACGCGCCCCCCGAATGAACAGCGTCGGGCAATACAGCGCCCGGACCGCCGGCCACAGATCGGTCGGGGTGATGCTCAGGCGCGCCTGGGCAATTCCGGCCTGATCATGGCGCCAGCCGATACCTGCCGGGGTTTCCTTCATCGAATGGGTCAACCTGGACGCCAGCCCCTGGGCGGACAGACCGGGACGTGAGCGGCGCCAGAATTGCGCGGCACTTTCCCAGTCGGGAAACGACAGGGGCGTCTGGTTCATCTCGCGACGGATGCGCTCGGCACCGTCGCCGCTGATCGACGAGCCGGGGCCGATGTCTTCGATCACCAGGGCTTGCAGGCGTCCAGGATTGAGCCGGGCATACTCCAGCGCATTGGTGCCGCCGAGGGAATGCCCCACCAGCACGAAACGCTCCAGCCCAAGGTGCGTGACCCAATCTTCCAGATCGCTGACATAGGCTTCGGTCCGGTAGCTGGAAGCCTCTGCCCAGTCGCTGTCGCCACGACCGCGCTGGTCCAGGGCATGGCAACAGAATTGCTCGCCCAACGCATTGGCCAGGGACGCCCAGGTCTGGGCATAGGCCCGCAGCCCATGCAGCAACAGCACGGGAATGCCTGACGCGTTGCCCCACGACAAGTAGTGCAGGCGCATCCCCGAACGATTGGTGAAGAACTGGCTGTTTGCAGACATTCGTTGGCTTCCCACGTCAGCGCACCTCAATACAGGCCGTCATTGCCCTTGACGTCAGCGGCCTGTAGGCCGCCCAGACGTGCATGCAAACGCCCGCGCGTGGCGAAGGCCCAGATGATGATCAACTCGTCGGCCGAGGGACCATCGCCGAACGACAGGGAAATGCTGTCGTAATGGGAGCGCACATACAGCGCGTCCTTGTGGGCCAGCGGCACGTCGATGGTCACGCCAGGCGCGCCGCGCTTGCCGGTGGAGGGCACCCAGGACTTGCCACCGCCCAATGCGACACGGATCGGATCCGCCGCCGGATTGGTCAGCAACGCATTGCCGTGCTCGTACTCGCCCTGGCTGCCCACCAGGCACGCCTTGCCGTAACTGACAATCTCATGCTCGCCGGCCAGGGCCTGGATACGCCGACCAAACTCCTGGCCCAGCAAGGGTGACGGCTCTATCAACTCGGCCAGGCTTTCGCTGAAACGTCCCGCGTATGGGTTGGCGATCACTGCCCCAATGGCGTACTTGAACAGCGGCTCGCCATCGGCCAACTGGCCGGTTTCGTTGGCCAGGGTTTCCTCGACGAAGCTGTACCATTTGCGGATGTGGTAACTGGCGAAATTCGCGGTTTTCATCAGACTTGCCTCTTTAAAGTGGGTCGAGATCGAAATGCCGGCTGGGAGCCCCAGCGGCCTTGAAGCGGGCCTTGCCGCGCTCGTCGTCGTGTTCGGACTCGAGGAAAAACTCCATGCGATTGCCATCGGGGTCGTTGAAGTACACGCCGTTGCCAATCTCGTGGTCAGTGATCTTCACCACCTCGACGCCCTTGTTCAGCAACATGCCGTAGAGCTTGCGCAGGGTGGTCATGTCGCCCGCGATCTCCAGCCCGTAGTGCTGCAACCCCAGGCCGCCCTGGTGGGCGCCGGGCTCTGCGCGGAGCAACGCGATGTCGTGATGCTTGGCACCAAACGCCATCATGATCCAGCTTTCACCCCGGGCGCTTTCATGCATGCCCAGCACATCGGCGTACCAACGGGCCGACACTTCCGGGTCGCTCACGAACAACGACAGGTGAGTACGAACGACTTCGACTTTCATCGCGCGATACCTCAGTTCTTCTTGATGATGGATTGATGCCCGGACTTGATTTGCGCCACGGCGGGCGTCCAGAGCACATCAGCGATTTCACTGAATTCACGCCACTGCTTCTGCCAGCCGTCACCGCCATTCTCGGAAGTGAACAGATGCCCGTACTTGGTGCCGGCGACGATCTGGCGAGGGTCGGCAGGGTTCAAGGCAATCGCCCAGACACAGGAGTTGGGTTGTTGTGGCAGCGGCAGCACTTCCCAGCTAAGGGCGGCATTCCGGGAAACCAGCACCTTGCTGGTGGTGCCCGGGGTGCCGTCGGAGATGCTCAGGTAGAGCGTATCCTCACCACCCAACGGTGCATTCATGGCGCGCACGTAATACAGGCCGAATGCTTCCCGGGCGACGATGCCGGTCCAGGTCTGCCCCTCGTCGAAGCTGCGGTAAACGGCGTTGACGCACACCACGACGATGACCTTTTGCCCATGGTTGGGCAGGACCACAATGTTGTGCACGTCCGAGTTGAAGTCCCACAACAAGCGATCATCGACACGGGTCCAGCTCTCGCCACCGTCACGGCTGTGGAACAGCCCGCCCTCTTCCAGGCCGAACCAGAGCTGGTTGCGGTCCGTCGGGTCGTAGGCGAAAGCCAGCAGGCGTGGACGACTGACGCCGTCGCAGAACTCCGGGATCTCCACGGGGGCACGATCCCAGTGCTGACCACCGTCGAGGGTGCGCCACAGTACGGCGCGCGAAGGCGCACCGGTGCCCACGAAAATACGCTGTGCATCCTGGGGATCCACCGCGACCTTCCAGACGGTCTGCCCGTTGAACGGCGAATCCACCCGCTGCCAATGGCCGCCGGTATCGCGGCTGATGCACAGGCCGACGTCGGTGCCGGCGTAGATCACCTCGGGCGTACCCGGATGGAAACTCAGGGATCGGGTGATCGCATCGAATTCCAGGTCCTGGCCCAGGCCCAGGCGATGCCAGGTACGGCCATCGTCGGCGCTGCGGATCACCGCTTGCCCTACGGTGGCGACCAAAAGGGTTCCGTTACTCATCAGTGCTGCTCCTCAAATGAAGATGCCACGGGTCAAGCCGCCGTCGATGCCAATGGATTCCCCAGTCACGGCGCCCGCCTTGGGGGATGCGAGGAAACCAATCAGCCAGCCCATTTCGATGGGCGCCAGGGTGCGCCGGATCGGCGTCGCGTCGATGTAGCCCTGCTCCACCTGCTCAGGCGTCTTGCCCTGCTTGACCCCTTCGCGCTCGTACAGCTCCTGGATGTGCGGGGTGTCGACCACACCGGGGTGGATCAGGTTGACGGTGATGCCGGAGGGGCCCAATTGGTCGGAGAGCGTCTTGGTCATGTGGGCGATGGCCAGGTTGCGCATGCCCGAGAGGACCTTGCTGCCACGCCCGGTCAAGCCACCGATGTTGATGATGCGACCGAAGCCACCGGCCTTCATGTGCGGGGTTACCGCCTTGGCGCAACGGAAATAGCCGATCACCTTGGTGTTGAGGTCCGAGAGCAATTCGTCGTCGCCGGCATGTTCGATGTCGTTGCGCACCACGCCGGACGGAGCCGCGGCGCCGTTGACCAGGATGTCGATGCGGCCAAAGTGCTTGTGGGCCGCCTCGACCATGTCGGACACCGCCGACATCTGGTTGGTGTCACAGTACAGCGGCAGCACTTCGTTGCCGGTCTCGGCGGTAATTTCCTCGGCGGCTTGCTGGAGAAACTCCATGCGTCGCGCACAGATCACTACCTTGCAACCTTCCTGGGACAAAAAGCGCGCGACTTCCTTGCCGATGCCCATACCGCCGCCGGTGACGATCGCCACGCGGCCTTGCAATTCCAGATCCATAGCAGTTCCTCTTGTGATTATTCGGTTCAGGCCAGATCGACGAAGACACTTTTGGTTTCGGTGTAGGCATCGATCACGTTCTTACCCATTTCCCGACCCCAGCCGGATTGCTTGTAGCCGCCAAATGGCGAGGCCGGGTCGACGACGTTCCAGCAGTTGATCCACACCGAGCCGGCCTTCAACTGCGCCGCCACGCGATGGGCGGAGCGCAAGTCACGGGTCCAGAGACCTGCCGCCAGACCGTAAGGCGAGTCGTTGGCGCGCAGCACCAGTTCATCGATGTCGGTCCAGCTCATGACGGTCAGTACCGGGCCGAAGATTTCTTCCCGGGCGACACAGGCGCGCTCGGCGCGGTCGAGAAACACGCTGGGGCGGATGAAGTGGCCGCGCTCCAGGTGGGCCGGCCGATCACCGCCGCAGATCAGTTCGGCGCCCTCTTCCTGGCCCCGTTGCAGGTAGCCACGCACCGTGCCCAATTGCCGGGCCGAAACCAGCGGGCCCATGCTGCTGGCCGGATCCAGGCCTGGCCCCAACACATGGGCGGCCGCGTGGCGCTGGAGTTCTTCAAGCACCTGGTCGAGGACGCTGGCGTGCACGTACAGACGCGATCCGGCGGTGCAAACCTGGCCCTGGTTGTAGAAAATGCCATCGGCGGCGCCTTTGGCGGCCCGGACAATGTCGGCGTCCGGCAGGATGATGTTGGGGGACTTGCCCCCCAGTTCCAGGGAGACCTTCTTCATGTTGCCAGTGGCCGCCTGGGCGATCAGTCGTCCCACCTGGGTCGAGCCGGTGAAGGCGATCTTGTCCACGTCCGGGTGTTGGGCCAGCGGTGCACCGGTTTGCGTACCCAGGCCAGTGAGCAAGTTGACCACCCCGGCCGGGAAACCGGCGGCCTCGATCAACTGCACCAGGCGAATGGCAACCAGGGGCGTCTGCTCGGCGGGCTTGAGCACCGCGACACAACCGGTCGCCAGCACCGGACCGAGTTTCCACACGCACATGGTCAGCGGGAAGTTCCACGGCACGATCAGCGCGCAGACGCCCACCGGCTCGCGCAAGGTGTAATTGAGCATCGGCGCGCCACTGGAGGGCGACACCGGCAGCGTGCTGCCTTCGATCTTGGTCGGCCAACCGGCGAAGTAACGAATGATGTTGGCCGCGCTGGCCGCTTCACCCCGGGCCGCGCCGATTGGCTTGCCGTTTTCCAGGGTGATCAGTTGCGCCAGCTCTTCGCGATGCTGGTCGAGCAGTTCCGCCAGGTGAAACAGCAGCAACCCGCGCTGGGCCGGGGACTGCTGTGCCCAGGTCCCCGTGAAGGCCGCGCGGGCGGCAGCGACGGCGGCATCCACGTCGCGCTCGCCACCTTCGGCGACTTCAGCCAGGGTGTGTTCAGTGGCCGGGTTTTCCACGGCAAACCGGCGGCCATTGGCGGCGTCCTGCCAAGTGCCGCCAATAAACAGACGCCCCGGTTGCGACAGGAACTTCTCGACCGCAGGTAACAATTGAATCGGGTTCATATCCGCTCCTTCACAGCGCCATTTCAATCAGGCAAGGACCACCGTCGGCCTTGGCGTTGGCCAAGGCGCATTGCAGCTCACCGTTGGTGTGCACGGTGCTGGCCGGCAAGCCGTAGCCCTTGGCCAGGGCCTTCCAATCGATGCGTGGGCGGTCCAGTACCGTCAGGCTCAGAGCCTCGGGGCCCAGCTCGGTCATGCCGAAGCGGCGCAGCTCGTTCTGCAGGATGGCGTAACGGTGGTTGGCCGCGATCAGGATCACCACCGGCAGTTGCTCGCGGGCGATGCTCCATAAGGTCTGGATGGTGTACTGGGCACTGCCGTCCGATTGCAGGCAGAACACCTTGTTGCCACGCTCGGCCATGGCGGCGCCAAAGCCCACCGGGATGCCCTGGCCGATGGCCCCACCGGTGTTGGTCAAGACCCGATGCCGTGCGGCGTGGGCCGAGGCGGTGAAGAACGGATAGCCGCACGTGCCGCCTTCCACCGAAACGATGCAATCGTCCGGCAACGATGCGGCCAGCACCTGGCCCACCGACTGCGGTGTCAACGTGGCTTCGCCGGGCGGCAGCTCGATACCGGTTGGCGTGGGCACATAAGCCGGCGCCTCGAGCGCATCGGCCAGCGCAGTGAGCGCCCCGGCAACGTCGTCCCCCACCTCGGCCAGACACAGCAGGCGTTCACGCTCTGCCAGCCGGGAGGCAATGCCTTCGTAGCCGAAGTAGCTGATGGGCTCGGGGACGCCGGCGCAGACCACTGCGTCGTATTGGTCAAGAATCTCGATGGCCACTTCGGGGAAGTAAGGCAGGCGATCCAGGTCTGGCAGGCCACCGCCGCGATAACTCAGGCGCGGAAAGGTCTCGGCGAACAGGCGCACGCCCGGCAGTTGCGCCAAGCGCCCCGCCGCTTCCAGGCCGGCGACGGACAAGCCTTGGTCGCCGACGATAAACACCAGGCGCCGACCATCGCGCAATGCCTGGGCGACCGCCTCGACCCGGTCACCGGCAAAACGCCGGACCGGAACCTGCAATGCCGTGAAGGCTTTCTCGTGCTGCACGGTGTTGGCTTGCAGATCCATCGGCAGAATCAGGCTGGCGATCTGGCCGTTGGCTTGCCAGGCGGCACGCACCGCCTCCTGGAAGTCTTCACCAACGCCCGACGCCGTGCGCGAGGTACGTACCCACTTGGAAACGCTGCCGGCCAAGGCCTGGATGTCACTGGCCAGCGGCGGATCGTAATTGACGTGCCAGGACGCGTGATCGCCAATGACGTTGACAATCGGGGTGTTGGCGCGACGGGCGTTGTGCAGGTTGGCAATGCCATTGGCAAAGCCTGGGCCGAGGTGAGTCAGGGTCATCGCCGGCTTGCCGGCAATCCGGCCGTAGCCGTCCGCCGCACCGGTGCATACCCCTTCGAACAAGGACAACACCGGTTTGAGGGCTGGCGCGCTGGCCATGGCTGCCACCAGGGGAATTTCAGTCGTTCCGGGATTGGCGAAGCAGTATTCGATACCGCTTGCCACCGCCGCCTTCACTATCAGTTGCGCACCATTCATTTCCAGCCCTCTTCATCGAGCGTTTGCAGTGGCTGAGATTTATCACACAGCACAATCGACAAAACAAGCTATTTTTCTGCATTAAAATCATATTTTGAGATTAATGCATATTTTATGAGAGCAAACTACTGTAAATCCGCTTGTATTTCTCAAGCATTGAGTTACCGTGATAACGCGCGCCTGAGCGAGCACCCGGGCTTTTCATCAGCGCCGCGGCTACCTATAGTGCTCACCCAACGCCCCCCTACGCGCCATTCCCCCCTTTAGGAGCGAAATGAGCAGTCTGAGCAAAATGCTGAGTGTGCTGGACCTTTTCGGCCCGGCCACATTGAAGATCGACCCCGAGACCATCGCCGAGCGCATGGGCCTCTCACGGGCGACCGTGTACCGCTACGTCAAGGACTTGTGCGATGCCGGCCTGCTGGTACGGGTGGATGCCGGCAGCTACGGCCTGGGGCCACGCATCATTGAGCTGGACTGGATGATGCGGCAGTACGACCCGATCCTCGTGGCAGGCCGCGAGTTGATGCACGAGCTGTCCGATGCCACTGGCCTGGCGGTGTTCGCCAGCGTTTTCTACGACGGCCGCATCATCAACACCTACATCGCCGAACCCAGTGACACCTACCAGTTCTCATTCGGCCGCGGCCAACCACTGCCGTTTTTTCGCGGCGCGCAATCCAAGGTATTGATCGCCTTCCAAAAGGGTCGGCGCCTGCAACGCCTGTTCGAAGAACACCTGGCCAACGACCCCGACAGCGGCCATGACTGGGCAAGCTTTTCCAAGGCCACGAAAAAAATCCGCAAGGATGGCTATTGCATGACCCACGATGAACTCAACCTGGGCCTCACCGGTATCGCGGCGCCGATCGTCAACCCGGAGCTCGACGAGGTGGTGGGCAGCCTTTCGGCCGTGGGCAGCACCCACAGCTTCAAACTGCTGCGCCAGGAAACCGTGGTTGAAATGGTGATGGACACCACTCGGCGGATTGCCGAGCGGATGCAACATCCGCCTGCTGTCAGCTAGACAACAGAGACACTGCTCATTCAAGAAAAACGCCCCCCTGTGGCGAGGGAGCTTGCTCCCGCTGGGCTGCGCAGCAGGCCCAAAGAGAGGGGCCGCTGCGCGACCCAGCGGGAGCAAGCTCCCTCGCCACAAGGTTTTATCGAACAACTCCTGCCTCAGAACGGCACGGCCACCGTCACCTGGCTGTACACGTTGGTGCCATTGCCCGTCACTTGATTGCCCCCCGTCGTTGCATCCCGATCCGGCTTGTAGAGGCCGATCAGCGGGGTGACGATCAAATGCTCGTTGACGGCCCACTCGACATACACATCCAGCTCACGGGCATCCAGGTTCAGGGCGTTCTCTTTACGTACGGTGTTGTAATCGAAGTACAACGCACCGAGGGTCAGGTTTTCCATCGGCTTGGCGGTCAAGCCGACATGATGAATGCCCGTGTTGCTGTTGAAGGGCCCGGCATAATTGCCCGCGACTTCACCCTGGAACCACGTGCCATAACCCGTGCTCTGCCCGGTGAACAGCGAATCCCACTTTTGCGAATAGCGGGTATAGCGGTACGTCAGCTTGGGTGCCCAGGCGAGATTGGCAAAGGTGTAGCCGGCCTCGGCGTACCAGGCGTTCTGCGGGCCGGCGTCCTTGTCCTGCCAGGCGTATTCGAATGCCAGGCTGGCGTTCTCGATGCCCGCATCGCCTTCACCACGAATGCTGTAGACGTCCATGCCCTTGCGTTGCTTCTGGAAATCGCTGGCCCACTGGTCGCTCACATCAAGGCCATGGATCCAGGTCAAGCCCAATGTCCCGGCCTTGGCGGTGTAGTCCAGCGTGCCAGCGGCCAGTTCGGTTTCGGCCTGGGCACGGTTGTCGGACTTGAGCCAGACCACACTGCCATGCAGCCCCTCCTGCCCGCCCAGACGCAATACGGCGGTCTGATCGAAGGCGTGCCGGGCGGCCAGGTAATAGGCACCTCCGCGATTCAAGCGACCATCGGCAGGCCCTTTGCCCAGGTTCGGCCCGTCATCGTTGATCAAGAACCCCCTGCCCAGCTTGACCACCTGCCGGCCGCCGGAAATATCGACACCGTCCTGTCCCAGCACGGGGAACAGACCGGCGGAGCGCCAGCCCAGGTAAGCGTCTTCGATCTTCGTCGTGCGCTCGCTGCCCAGCGTATTGCCGGCCGCGTCGCCATCGCCCCAGGTGGCGGAACTGACCAGGCTGAACGCCCCGTAGGCGGTGCCATGGCCGGCCAGGCCCTGGTCGCCGCTGACGCCATACTTGATGAAGCCTTCGCGCCAGGTTGAACCGCCGGGCCTGCCGTCATAGTTCTTGCGGCTGTTGAAATGGCCGAACACCGCCAGCATGTCGGCGTTGATGTGAGTGTCGTCATCGGCATACAACGCATAGGCCTGGACCTGACTCGCGGCGCAAAAGGCCAGCGTACAGGCAAGGCCACCGCCGAAAAATTCCATACGTGATAGGTTCCGCATGGCGGGAGCTCCTTGTGGTGCGCCTTTGAAGGCTGTCTTTATATTCAGGAGCCGGCGCAGCACACTGCGCCGGCCTACAGGCTAGTGGCAGTCAGCGAGCGCGCCGTCCAACGCAGCGACCATCATGGCGGCCTCGTCGGAGGTGAGGGTCAGCGGTGGCGACATCACGATTTTGTTGCCTATCGGACGCACCAGTACGCCGGCGCGGCGCGCGTGCTCGGCAATGCGTGAAGCCAGGCCGTTGGCCGGGTCAAGCGGCTCGCGGGTGACCTTGTCCGCCACCAGGTCCACGGCGATCATCAAACCCTTGCCGCGCACTTCGCCCACCACGGCATAACGTTCGGTCAGCGGCTGCAGGTGCTCCAGCAATTGGGCACCGACTTTCCCGGCATTGGCCGGCAAGTCCTCGGCTTCGACAATGTCCAGCACCGCCAAGGCCGCCGCACACGCCGTCGGGTGTCCGCTGTAGGTGTAGCCATGCATGATCACGCTGCTGAAACCCGGTCCGTTCTCGATGGCATCGGCGATGCGCTGGTTGAACACCGTGGCGCCCATGGGGATGTAGCCGGCGGTGATGCCCTTGGCCAGGCACAGCACGTCGGGCGCAACGCCCCAGCCTCGACTGCCGAGCATGCAGCCGGTGCGACCGAACCCCGTGACCACTTCATCGGCGATCAACAAGATGCCGTAGCGATCACAGACTTCACGCAGCCTCTTCCAGTAATGCGCCGGCGGCACGATCACGCCACCGGCACCCTGCACTGGCTCGGCGACCAATGCGGCAATGGTCTGCGGACCCAGCAGCGCGATCTGGTCTTCCAACTGGCGAATGCAGTGAGCGGTCAATTCTTCTGGATCGCGGCAGTCCCAGGGGTTGCGGTATAGCCACGGCGTATCGAGCAGATGACATCCCGCCAACAGCGGCCCGTGGTTGTAGTGATAGACCCCATTACCACCCACGGAGGTGCCGCCCACGTGCACGCCATGGTAGCCATTGCGCAACGACAAGAAACGCGTGCGCCCTGGCTCGCCGCTGGCGATCCAGTATTGGCGGGCCATTTTCAGGGCCGTCTCGACCGCATCGGAACCGCCGGAACTGAACAGCACCCGCGCCATGTTTTCCTGGGCGAACATCGACGTCAGCCGCTCGGCCAGGTCGAACACCCGCGGATGGGCAATGCCGTCGAAGGTCTGGTAATAGGCCAGTTCGTCCAGTTGCGCGGCGATGGCCGCTTTCACCGAAGGCCGGTTATGGCCCACGTTCACGTTCCAGAGGCCGCCTACACCATCGAGCATGCGATGGCCCTCGATATCGGTGATGTAGTTGCCGTCGCCACGGGCAATGATCAACGTCTTGGAGCGGTTGGCTGGTGCCGAAGAACTCATTGGATGCCAGAACTTCTTCTGTGCTGTCTTGTAGTGCTCGTACATGGTTGCAGTCCTCACTCTGTTTCACGCTTGCGTACGTACAACAGCTGTTGGCCGGTAAACTCCAGCAGCCCTTCAAGGCCGAACTCGACGCCGAACCCGGACATCTTGCTGCCACCAAACGGCGTATTCGGCTGGATCTGCGCATGGCAATTGACCCAGGCCATGCCGCATTCCAAGCGACTGGCCAATGCCTGTGCCTGCTCGCTGTCGCTGCCCCAGACCGACCCTCCCAGGCCCATGTCGCCGGCATTGGCGCGGCGCAGGACATCCTCGACATCCTGATAGGCAATCAGGGGCAACACCGGACCGAACTGTTCCTCGTCCACCAGGCGCTGTCCGTCGGTCACATCGGCCACCAGCGTCGGCGGATAGAAAAAGCCCGGGCGGTCCAGTCGGGCACCGCCGCACAACACCCGCGCCCCCTGGGCACGAGCGTCCGCCACCAGTTCCTCAACCAGCATCAGTTGTTCGAGGTTCTGCACCGGGCCAAACGTGACCCCAGGCGCCAGGCCGTCACCCACCACCTGACGCCTGGCGATAACGGCCAGGGCCTCGGCGAAGGCCTCGTACTGGGATTGGTGGATGTACAAACGCTTGAGGGCAGCGCAGGTCTGCCCCATGTTCAGGAAGGCCGCTTGGAAAATGTCTTCGGCCACCGCCTCGACCGGCGTGCCGGGCAGCACGATGGCGGCATCGTTACCGCCCAGCTCCAGGGTCAGGCGCTTGAGGTTGCCAGCGGCGCCGCGCATCACGCTTTGGCCGGTGGCGGTCGAGCCGGTGAAGACGATCTTCTGGATGCCGGCATGGGCAGTGATCGCACTGCCAAAACCTTGTTCACCGGTCACGCTATTGATCACGCCCCGAGGGACATGGCGCGCGATGATCTCCACCAGGCGCAAAGTGCTCAGGGGGGTCAGGCTCGACGGCTTGCTGATCACGCAGTTGCCGGCCCGCAACGCCGGCATGATGTGCCAGACGGCGATCATGAATGGCCAGTTCCAGGGTGTGATCGATGCGACGACGCCCAACGGCTTTCGGTGCAGTTCAATACGCTGGCTCGGGGTCTCCTCCACCAACTCTACGGGGATCTGTTGTTCGGCGGCGTAACGCGTCCAGGCCACCGCGCCCATGACTTCGGAGAACGCCAGTTCCAGTGGCTTGCCCTGCTCCAGGACAATCAGCCGGGCCAACGACTCGGCGTCCTGCTCGATGTCCGCCGCGATGCTCAGCAGGCGCTGGCGGCGATCTTCATGGCTGCTGTATCGCCACTCGATAAAGGCCGACTGCGCCGCTTCGACGGCAAGGTCCAACTGGGTCAGAGAACCGGCCGCGCAACGGGCGAACACGGTGCCGGTCGCCGGATTGACCACATCGAAGTGGCCGTTTTCGCCGTCGACCGGGGCTCCATTGATGAGCATTTGATAATCGTGCATAGCATCTTCCTTTCACGCGCTGCCGGACCGTCCCGAACGACAGCGCAGTTTTTTGTGTGGTTTGACGTGGTCGCGTGGCGCCCTAGAGCTTGTGGCTGCCCAACGCCATGAACCGCTCGGGTGAGGACTTGCGCAATCGGGCGGCGAGGAACACGCCGACAATCAGCGCGACGGGAATGACGGCGCAAAGGCCGTAGGACAACAGCTGGCTGGCGCCGGTCAGCACGTCGAAATGAATCACTGCAAGGACCAGGACCGCCAGCAATGCCAGGCACGAAAAGCCCGGAAGAATCCGACCGCGCCAGAGCCCCAGCTTCAACTCCGGGTGCGAACGGAAATAGACCCATACCGCCGCCGAGGTCAGGGCCATGAGCAGGATCACGCACAACGTGGCCAGGTTGGAGAACCAGGCGAACAATTGCAGGATCGGGTCGGCGTCCAGCGCGGCGAAGATCAGCACCACCACCGCTGCGATCAGGCTCTGCAAGACCGAGCCCATGTGCGGACTCTGGTGCACGCGGTGGGTGGTGCCCAACCGACTGTGCAGCAAACCGTCACGCCCGATGGCGTAGAAATAACGCGCCGCGGCGTTGTGGAACGCCAGCAGCCCAGCGTAAATGCTGACCATGAACAACACACGGATGATTTGGGTCAGGTGCGGGCCGACAAAGTGGTCGGACATGCCGTAGATGAACGTGGTGGGATCCTGGAGCGCCTGCAAGGTCGGTACGATCTTGTCCGCGCCGACGCCAACCACCATCGCCCAGACCGACAGGGCATAGAAACCGCCGATCAACAGCACCGAGCTGTAGGTGGCGATGGGAATCGTACGGTGTGGGTTCCTGGCCTCCTCGCCGTAGATGGTGGTGGCCTCGAAGCCGATGAACGCCGCGAAGCAGAACAGCAAGCCGATGGACGGCGTGCCGCTGAACACATGGCTGCGATCGAACGAATCGAGATTGATACCGCTGTCGCCACCGGTCTTGAGGATGGCGAAATCCAGCGTCAGGATCGCCAGGTACTCGGCAATGACCACCACCGACAGCACCCGGGCCGACAGGTCGATCTTGCGATAACCGAGAATCGCGATACTCGCCATCGCCAGGAGCGAATATGTCCACCAAGGCAAATCCAGGCCAAAGACACTGGCCATCGTGCCGCTGACCACGCCGCCGAACATGCCGTACAGCCCGACCTGGAGAATGTTGTAGGCGAACATCGCCAGCACCCCCGCCGCGCCGCCGGCCAGGCCACCCAAACCGCGAGAGGTGAAGGCATAGAAACCACCGGCATTGGTCAGGTGCCGGGACATGGCCGTGTAGCCGGCCGAGAAGGCCAGCAACACCAACAGCGCCAGGAGCAGCAACGCCGGCGTACCAGCGCCGTTGCCCAGCATGATGCCGATGGGGAAGCCGCCGGCGATGACGCTCAAGGGGCTCGCCGCCGAAATCACAAAGAAGATGATGAAGCCGACGCCCAGGGCACCGCGCTTCAACTCCGTCGAGTCGCTGATCGGGAAAGATACGCTCATTGTTCTTGACCTTATTGTATGAGGCAGTTGTTGCTGGATCGGAGACGGCCGGTTTCGCCGACGTCCAAAAGCTTATTGTTCTGCTTGTACGCTGGATTCGATGCTAGGCCCTTGCCAAAACCCTTCGCTATCCCAAAACGGCAGCATCCGAGGCGGCGCCCCAAAACAGGTCAGCCCAATGCTGTAACGCTGACCATGTCCCTGGACCAAACAACAAACTGTGGCGAGGGAGCTTGCTCCCGCTGGGCCGCGAAGCGCCCCCTCTTTTCTGGGCCTGCTGCGCAGTCCAGCGGGAGCAAGCTCCCTCGCCACAGGTTTTGTGTTTTCTTGGCGGAACCGCATTGCCCAACGCCTGGGCATAAAGGCTGCCGATTCGGGATAACCGGCAGGCGCTTCCTGCCGCAAGATAGCCTCGCCCGTCGTTCAAGCAGTGCTGGGCACAGAACAATAAAAACCCCTAAGCGCAGGAAAATCTCAGCATGTTCTTCGCTCGTCTCTCTATCCAATGGCGGATCACGCTCCTGAGTGGGCTGTGCCTGCTGGCCGTCGTCGGAGCATTGACCGGTGCCTCCCTGTATCAGAACCAGCAAGGCGCAACACTGCTCAAGCAGCAAAGCAGCCAACTGCTCGGGCGCTCGGCCCTGGAAGGCCTGCAGGCACAGGCCCTGGCACACGGTCAGCGAGTGGAGCGCTTTTTCAGCGAAACCGCGATCTATGGGGAAGGTTTTGCCCAACAGGTCCTGCAACTGCGCGCCCAGGCGTGGAACGGGCGACTGACGCCAGGGCAACTGCGCCGGGACCTGATTGCTGCAACCCGCCAAGCGCTCCAGAACCGCGAAAAAATCCTTGGCTTCTACGTGGTGCTGTTTCCCGACGCGCTGGTTGGTGAAGACGCCGGTTTCATTGGCCAACGCGATCTGGCCGGCAATGAAAAAGGTCGCTTCGCCTTGTACTGGTCGCAAAGCCAACCCGGCCACTTGGTGCAGGAGGTGCTCAGCGAAGCCCAGATCAGCGCCAACACCGCACCACCGGGCAGCGAGCCGGCCAACGCCTGGTACGTCTGTCCGCAGACCCTGGGGCGCACCTGCGTGACAGAGCCCTACGCAATCGAGGTCGAAGGCCAGAAGACATTGATGAGCAGCATCTCCATACCGCTGCTGGACCAGGGCAACGTCATCGGCGTGGTGGGCATGGACATCAGCCTCGATACTCTCCAGCAACTGGCCGCCAGCCTGGCCAACGACCTGTATCCCGGCCACAGCGAGATCAATATTCTTTCCCCGTCAGGGCAAGTTGCCGGCCATAGCGGCACGGTTGACGGCACCTCGGTCGACGTTCGGCAAGCCGTGCAAACCGTTGCCGCCAATAGCCCCTGGCAATTGCAGATACGCGTACCTGAAGCCCTTGTGCAAGCACCAGCCCTGCACATGCAGGCGCAACTGGACGACAAGCATCGCCAGGCCAACTGGTTCAACCTCAGCCTGGGCTTGCTGGCTGCCGGCTTGGGACTGTTGCTCATCTGGCTCACCGCTTACGGCGTGACCCGGCCGCTGCTGAGGGTGGCGCATATGCTCGATGCGATTGTCGAAGGCGACGGCGACCTCACCCCACGCCTGCCCAACGACCGCCACGATGAATTGGGCCATCTGGCCAGAGGGTTCAACCGCTTCCTCGACAAGTTGCAGCCCATTATCCGCGATATCCAGCAAGCCTCCCTGGACACCCGCAACACCGCCGATACGTCAGCACAGGTGGCCCGGGAAGTCAGCGCCGGCATGCAAACGCAGTACCGGGAAGTCGAGCTGGCAGCGACCGCCTTGCATGAAATGAGCACCAGCGCCCAAGAGGTGGCTCGCCATTCCCACCAGGCGGCCGATGCCGCCACCGTCGCCGAAAGCGCCAGCCGATCGGGGCGGGAGTTGTTCGCCAACGCGGTCACCAGCATCGACAGCCTCGACCGGCGCCTGGCAACCACGCTCGAGCAAGTGCAGGCGCTGGCCGGCAACAGTCAACACATCGGCCAGGTGCTGGACGTGATTTGTGCCATTGCCCAGCAGACCAACCTGCTGGCCTTGAATGCCGCCATCGAAGCGGCCAGGGCCGGTGAACAGGGGCGCGGCTTCGCCGTGGTGGCCGACGAAGTTCGCCATCTGGCCAGCAACACCCAGAACTCGGTCGAGCAGATACGCACGGTGATCGAAGCGTTGCAACAGTTGAGCCAGGAGGTCGTGCACAGCACCCAACTGAGCCGCGAACAGGCCAGGGACAGTGTCGCTCAAGTCGAAAAGACCCATGTGGCGCTGCAACACATCACCGACGCCGTGGAAGTGATCGAACACATGAACCAACAGATCGCCAGCGCCGCCCTGGAGCAAAGCGCTGTCGTGGAAGACATCAGCCATCGCGTCAGCGACATTCGCGCAATCAGCGAAACCTTGACCAGCCGGATGGAAGAAGCGTCGCAGGCGAGCCACTCGTTGCATGCCATGGCCAACCATCAACAGCAGTTGGTGGGGCATTTTCGGATCTAGCGGCCTGTGCGCTTACACAATTTCACAGAGCGCCTACAAAGCTTCACCCCTGGCATTGGCCTCGATCCCTACCATGGGCGGCTCAATATTGGGGAAGCACCATGTCCAAGATTCCTTTCGTCACACTGGGTCTGTTGATCGGCGCGCTGCTGCTCAGTGGCTGTGATAGCGCTTCGAACCCGCAAGCCTCCGCCCCGCTGGCAAGCGTGCGTGTCGAAACGGTCCAGGCCCGGCCACTGTCGATCAGTAACGAGCTGAGCGGCCGGATCGCCGCGCCACGGGTCGCCGAAGTCCGGGCGCGGGTCGCCGGCGTGGTCTTGCAGCGGGTGTTTCACGAAGGCCGGGACGTCAAACAGGGCGAGGTGCTGTTTCGCATCGATCCGGCGCCGTTCAAGGCCGACCTGGACAGTGCCGAGGCGGCGTTGCGCAAGGCCGAGGCCAATGCGTTCCAGGCCCGCTTGCAGGCACAACGTTACGCCCAGTTGATCGACGACAAGGCGATCAGTGGCCAGGACTACGACAACGCCAGGGCCAACGTGCGCCAGACGGCCGCGGACGTCTCCGCCAGCAAGGCCGCGGTGGAACGGGCGAAACTGAACCTGGGGTATGCCACGGTGACCGCGCCGATATCCGGGCGCATCGGCCGAGCGCTGGTGACGGAAGGAGCCTTGGTCGGGCAGAACGAAAGCACGCCGTTGGCGTTGATCCAGCAACTGGACCCGATCCACGCCGACCTCACGCAATCGACCCGCGAACTCAATGACTTGCGCCGCGCCTTTCGCGCAGGGCAACTGCAAGCGGTCGGCCAGGGCCAGGCCAAGGCCACCTTGATCCAGGACGACGGCAGCCCTTATCCACTGCCCGGCAAGTTGCTGTTCACCGACCTCAGCGTCGACCCGAGCACCGGCCAGATCACCCTGCGCAGCGAGTTCCCCAACCCCGACCTGGACCTGCTGCCGGGCAGTTTCATCCGCGTGCGCCTGGAACAGGCGGTCAACAGCCAGGGCATCACCGTGCCGCAACGGGCCATCTTGCGCGACAGCGCCGGCATCGCCCAGGTGTTGCTGCTGGACGCCGAGCAAAAGGTCAGCCAGCAACCGGTGCAACTGGGCGCCGCACAAAACGATCGCTGGGTCGTCACCCACGGTTTGAAACCCGGCGACCGCATCGTCATCGAAGGCCTGCAACACGCCCGTCCCGGCGAGCACGTCCGGATCGACGACTCTCCACTTCCCCTCGCCCAGGTTCCCGGGCCACAGGCAGGACACTAAGCCATGCCGCAATTTTTCATCGACCGTCCGGTATTCGCCTGGGTCGTCGCGTTGTTCATCCTGTTGTCCGGTGTCCTGGCCATCCCACAACTGCCGGTGGCGCAATACCCGGTGGTGGCCCCGCCACAAATCGAGATCTACACCGTCTACCCAGGCGCCTCGGCGCAGACCGTGGACGAAAGCGTAGTCAGCCTGATCGAGGAAGAACTCAACGGCGCCGACAACCTGCTGTATTTCGAATCCCAAAGCAGCCTGGGCAGCGCCACCATCACCGCGACCTTCCAACCCGGGACCAACCCGGAACTGGCCCAGGTCGACGTGCAGAACCGCCTCAAGGCGGTGGAGTCGCGCCTGCCGCAAGCGGTCACGCAGCAGGGCCTGCAAGTGGACAAAGTCTCCGCCGGCTTCCTGTTGCTGATTACCCTCACCTCCAGCGACGGCAAGCTCGACGACGTGGCCCTAAGCGATTACCTGGCACGCAACGTGATGAACGAGATCAAGCGCCTGGACGGTGTCGGCAAGGCTCAACTGTACGGGGCCGAGCGCGCCATGCGGATCTGGATCGATCCGCAGAAACTCGTCGGTTTCAACCTGACCCCGGCCGATGTCAATGCCGCCATCGCGGCGCAGAACGCCCAGGTGTCGGCTGGCAGCCTGGGGGAGTTGCCGAGCCGCAGCACCCAGGAAATCACCGCGACCATCATCGTCAAAGGCCAGCTCAACACGCCGCAAGAGTTCGCCGACATTGTGCTCAAAGCCAATCCCGATGGCTCGACGGTACGCATCGCCGACGTGGCACGGGTGGAGATCGGCAGTCAGGAATACCAGTTTTCCACGCGCCTGAACGGCAAGCCGTCCACCGCGGTGGCGGTGCAACTGTCGCCGGGTGCCAATGCCCTGAACACCGCGACCCTGGTGCGCAACAAGATGGACGAGCTGTCGCGCTACTTCCCGGCCGGCGTGGAATACAAGATTCCCTACGACACCTCGCCGTTCGTCAAGGTCTCGATCACCAAGGTGATCTACACCCTCGGCGAGGCGATGTTGCTGGTGTTTGCGGTGATGTTCCTGTTCCTGCAGAACATCCGCTACACCCTGATCCCGACCCTGGTGGTGCCGGTAGCGCTGATGGGCACCTTCGCGACGATGCTCGCGCTGGGGTTCTCGATCAACGTGCTGACCATGTTCGGCATGGTGCTGGCCATCGGTATCCTGGTGGACGATGCCATCGTTGTGGTGGAGAACGTCGAGCGGATCATGGCCCAGGAAGGCTTGTCGCCCAAGGAGGCCTCGCGCAAGGCCATGGAGCAGATCACCGGTGCGATCATTGGCATCACGCTGGTGCTGGTGGCGGTGTTCATTCCGATGGCGTTCATGCAGGGCTCGGTGGGGGTGATCTACCAACAATTCTCGCTGTCGATGGCGACGTCGATCCTGTTCTCGGCCTTTCTCGCCCTGACCTTGACCCCGGCGCTTTGCGCGACCTTGCTCAAACCGGTCGCCCAAGGTGATCACCACGCCAAAAGCGGTTTCTTCGGCTGGTTCAACCGTGGCTTCGACCGCTTCGGCGACCGCTATCAGGGGTGGGTGGCCTATGCGGTGAAACGCAGCGGCCGTTATCTGCTGATCTACGGCGTGCTGCTGGTGGGCATGGGCCTGTTGTTCAGCCGCCTGCCCTCCTCGTTCCTGCCGGTGGAAGACCAGGGCTACACCATCACCGACATCCAGCTGCCACCGGGTGCGAGCAAAAACCGGACGGTGCAAGTGGTGGAGCAGATCGAAGCTCACAACGCTGGCGAGCCGGGGGTCGGCGACAGCACGATCATTCTCGGTTTCAGTTTTTCCGGCAGTGGACAGAACGCAGCCCTGGCCTTCACCACCCTCAAGGACTGGTCGCAACGTGGCGCCGAGGACTCGGCGGCGTCGATTGCCGACCGAGCCAACCTGGCCCTGGGTCAAATCAAGGACGCCATGGCGTTCTCGGTGCTGCCGCCGCCCGTGGATGGCCTGGGCACCTCCAGCGGTTTCGAGTTCCGTTTGCAGGACCGTGGCGGACTCGGCCACGCCACTTTGATGCAGGCCCGCAGCGAACTGCTCGCCGCCGCCGAAAAAAGCCCGATGCTGATGAATGTGCGAGAAAGCGCCCTGGCGGAGGCGCCGCAGGTGCAACTGGAGGTCGACCGCAAGCAGGCCAATGCCCTGGGCATTTCCTTTGCCAATGTCGGCAGCGTGTTGTCCACGGCGGTGGGTTCAGCCTACATCAACGACTTCCCCAACCAGGGACGGATGCAGCGGGTGGTGGTCCAGGCCGAGGGCGACCAGCGCAGCCAGGTCGAGGACCTGCTGAAGATCCACGTGCGCAACAACAGCGGGAAAATGGTCCCGTTGTCGGCATTCGTCCAGGCCCGCTGGACCCAGGGGCCGGCGCAATTGACCCGCTATAACGGTTATCCGGCGGTGAGCATTTCCGGCGAACCGGCACCGGGCTACAGCACCGGGCAAGCCATGGCCGAAATCGAACGGCTGGTGGCCCTGGGGCCGACGGGCCTGGGCCAGGAATGGACCGGGTTGTCCTTGCAGGAACGCTTGTCCGGCAGCCAGGCGCCGATCCTGTTGGGCCTGTCGCTGCTCGTGGTGTTCCTGTGCCTGGCGGCGCTGTACGAAAGCTGGTCGATCCCGACCTCGGTGCTGCTGGTGGTGCCACTGGGTGTGCTTGGCGCGGTATTGGCCGTGTCGTTGCGCGGCATGCCCAACGATGTGTTCTTCAAGATCGGGTTGATTACCATCATCGGCCTGTCGGCGAAGAACGCGATCCTGATCATCGAGTTCGCCAAGAGCCTGTACGACGAAGGCCACGACCTGATCGACGCCACGCTCCAGGCCGCACGCCTGCGCCTGCGACCGATCATCATGACCTCGCTGGCGTTCATCCTCGGTGTGGTACCGCTGGCGATTGCCACCGGTGCCAGCTCGGCGAGCCAGCAGGCCATCGGCACCGGGGTGATCGGCGGGATGATCACCGCCACGCTGGCGGTGGTGTTCGTGCCGGTGTTTTTCGTGGTGGTGATGAAGCGTGTCAGGCATGTTGATCCGAAATGAGGTCAGGCCGGGCCACCGCTATCGCGAGCAAGCCCACTCCTACATTGGATCTTCAGCGGACACACTGTCCGCGTGCATCCGCAATCC
>NZ_FPJC01000051.1:0-5237 GCF_900119265.1 Pseudomonas sp. NFACC04-2 | reverse complement strand
GACGCCGGCAAGGTTGAAGTCAGCATCGACAAAGCCACCGGTGGCAACTTCGAAAACCTGGTGCCAAGTACCGCACCGGCAGTGACCGATGTCACTGACACCATCGACACTTCGACTGTCAGTCTGACCGCTACATCGACCGTCGCTGAAGGCGGTACCGTGGTCTACACCGCCTCGGTCAACGCCCCGGTCACCGGTGCTCCACTGGTTGTCACCCTGTCCAACGGCCAGACCATCACTATCCCGGTTGGTGCCAGCAGCGGCTCGGTGAACTTCGCCACGCAAAACGACGCCCTTGCCGGCGGCAACCAACTGAGCGTCAAGATCGACGACGCCAAGGGCGGTAACTACGAAAAACTGGCTATCGACGGCAAGGCCGCCGATACCTCGGTCACCGATACCCAGGACAATACCGGTCTGAGCCTCAGCGCAACCGGTACGGTCGCCGAAGGTGGTCAGATCACCTACACCGCCACGCTGACCAATGCCGCTGGCACACCGGTCACCGTGACCTTGAGCAATGGCGCAGTGATCAACATCGCCGCCGGTGCCAAAACCGGTACCGTGACCGTCGATGCGCCGAAAGACGACGTCTATCAGGACGCTGGTAATGTTTCGACAACCATCAAGACGGCCACCGGTGGCAACTTCGAGAATCTCGTCCCGAGCACTGCGCCGGCAGTGACTGCAGTCACTGACACCGTCGACAACACCACCGTGAGCATCACCGGCAGCACGTCCGTCACCGAAGGCCAGACCGCGACGTACACCGTCAGCCTGACCAACCCGGCGCAGACGGAAGTGACTGTCAAGATCGTCTACAGCGGCACTGCGGCCGACGGTTCGGACTTCACCGGTGTCTACACCGTGAAGATCCCGGCCAACGCCACCAGCGCTACCTTCAACGTGGCGACGCTGGACGACAAGATCACCGAAGGCACTGAAAACTTCGTGGTCAAGATCGACTCGGCCACCGGTGGCAACTTCGAGCACTTGGCAGTCAGCGGCACCAACGGTAGCGTCAGTACCTCGATCATCGATAACGATGCGCCGCCGGTACTCGACCTGGACGCCAATAACTCCAGCGGCAAGACGGGTGCCGACTACCAGGTGACCTTCACCGAAGGCACCAACGGCCCGGGTGTGTCCATCGCCGACACCGACCTGAAGATCACCGACCCGGACAGCACCCTGCTGACCGGCGCCACCATCGTGCTGACCAACCGTCAGCCTGGCGACGCGCTGAACCTGGGCAACAGCGTCAACGGCATCAGCATCAACGCCAACAGCACCGACGGCAAGGTCGTCCTGACGCTGTCGGGCAATGCGACGCTGGCCGACTACATGCAGCAGATCAAGAACATCAGCTTCATCAACAACAGCGAAGATCCGAGCACCGTACCGCGCATCATCACCGTGACGGTGACCGACGGCGCGAGCTACTCCAACACCGCCACCACCACCGTGAACGTGGTCGCGGTCAACGATGCGCCGGTGGCCACCGGTGGCGCAGTGACCGGTACCGAAGACACTTCACTGGTGCTCGGCTGGTCGACGTTCGGTATCAGCGACGTGGACAGCGCCGCCGCCAGCCAGGGTGTGAAAATCACCGGACTGCCGGGTGACGGCAAGCTGCAGTACCTGGACGGAGCCACCTGGAAGGACGTGGCCAACAACCAGACCTTCACCAAGGCCGACATCGACGCTGGCAAGCTGCGCTTCACCCCGGACGCCAACGAATCCGGCGCCAACGGCAACCCGAGCGGCGTGGGCAATCAGAAGGCTGATTACGCGCAAATCAGCTTCCAGCCAACCGACGGCCAGGCGCTGGGCAATACCAGCACCGTGAAGATCGACATCACGCCGGTCGCCGACGCACCGAGCCTCAACGTGGCTGGCAACGGCGTGACCTCCACCGGCCTGATCAAAGAAGTCTGGACCGGCCTGTCGGGCCTGGGCACCGATGGCAGCGGCGCGCCATCCGGCACGCTCAAGTCGGTGATCGATGCCGCCGGCACGCCGAACAGCAGCACTAACGTGACCAACGTGCAGTCCGACAGCAACGTGAACCCGGGCACCGCGTCGAAAACTTCCGGCCTGATCTTCCTCGAAGCCGGCAAGACCTACACCTTCAGCGGTACCGGCGATGACAGCCTGCTGGTCACCGTCGGCGGCAAGGACGTGGCGGGCATCACCTGGGGCGCGGGCGGCAAGTTGAACGGTTCGTTCACGCCGACCACCAGCGGCTACTACACCCTGGACATTTACCACCACAACCAGACTGGCCCGGGCAGCTACGACGTGAACCTGTCGGTCAACGGCAGCACGCCAGTGGACCTGAGCAGTGCCGGCGTGCCGCTCTACACCGGCGTGGCCGACCTGACGAATGCCGGCGTGACCGTCTCCGATCTGCACGGCACCAACGGTGAAGGCTACTACGACGGCTTCAAGCTCAACGAAGGCGCCGAAGGTACCAGCGTGCACCTGTCGAAGATCACCACCGCTCTGACCGATACCGACGGCTCCGAAAGCCTGAGCGTGAAGATCGGCGGCATTCCGGAAGGCAGCGTGCTGAGCGACGGCGCGGGCCATACCGCGACCGTGGGCAGCAACGGCGAAGCCTCGGTCACCGGCTGGAACCTGGGCAGCCTGACCCTGACCCCACCGACCTACTACAACGGCCAGTTCAACCTGACCGTGACGTCGACGTCCACCGAAGCCCTCGGCGGCTCGGCAGTCAGCACGGCGCAGATCCCGGTCACGGTTTACCCGGCGACCTACAACGCGGTCACTGCCACATCTGGCAGCGACAACGTCACCGGCACCGACAGCAACGACATCGTGGTCGCCGACATCGGCGGGCTGACCGTGGTGCCGGGGGTCAACTACAACATCGCCTTCATGGTCGACAGCTCCGGCAGCATGAGCGATTCGTCGCTTTCCGCAGCCAAGACCTCGCTGACGTCGGTGTTCAACACGCTCAAGCAAAGCATGGGTAGCAACTCGGGCACGGTGAACATCTTCCTGGCGGACTTCGACAGGCAAGTGAACAAGACCGTTTCGGTCAACCTCAAGGACCCGAACGCACTGGCGCTGCTCAAGAGCGTGCTGGATTCAATGGTGTCCGGCGGCGGCACCAACTACGAGGACGTATTCAAGACCACCGCCAACTGGTTCAAGAGCACTGAAGCCTTGAGCAACACCGGGGCGAAAAACCTGACTTACTTCATCACTGACGGCCAGCCGACCTTCTATCAGTCTGGTGAACAGACCAACCCGACCCTTTACGGCGACGTGAAGCTCGACAGCCTGATTACCACGACCAACTACAAGCTGGGCCAGACGTTCAGCGCCGACCTGGACAGCACACACCGTGTGAAGGTCGACGAGTCTGGCAACGTCACGCTGCAAACCTGGAAAAAAACCTGGGGCGGCTACTGGAGCGACGAAGCGCTGGGCACCTTGCATGCCCAGGGTGACGGCACCTATGAGCTGTCGTATCGCGACGGTACCGGCAACAGCACCGACTCGAGCACCACCAGCAACTCCCTGAGCGCCTTCGCACTCCTGAGTTCGCTGTCCGGTGTGGAAGCCATCGGCCTTAACAGCGATGTGACCCTGGCCGATCTCAAGCCATACGACTCGGATGCAAAACCGCAGACCAATATCGATCCGAGAGACCTGGCGAACTCGATCATCGGCCACACCGAAGCGACCCTGCCGGGCGCCGATACCGTCAACGGTGGCGACGGCAATGACATCCTGTTCGGCGACCTGGTGAGCTTCAATGGCATCGCCGGCGAGGGTTACCAGGCCATCCAGGCGTTCGTGGCCCAGCAGAACGGCGTGGACGTCAGCAAGGTCACCACCAGCAACGTGCACCAGTACATCACCGAGCACTACACCGCATTCGATGTGTCCGGTGCTCACGATGGCAACGACACCCTGTTGGGCGGCGCCGGCAACGACATCATTTTCGGCCAGGGCGGCAACGACACGCTCAATGGTGGCAAGGGCAATGACATCCTGCTGGGTGGCACGGGTAACGACACACTGATCGGCGGCCAGGGCAATGACACCCTCATCGGCGGCCTGGGGGGCGATACCTTTGTCTGGAAGGCCGGCGACACTGGCAACGACGTGATCAAGGACTTCAAGGCCGCCGATGGCGACCGGATCGACCTGCGGGATCTGTTGCAGGGCGAAACCGGCAGCACCATCGACCACTTCCTGAAAATCAGCACGGTCGATGGCGTGTCGTCGCTGCAGGTCAGTACCTCCGGCCAGTTCAATGGGGCCAACGGTGCCGCAGCGGCGCCGGACGTGACGATCAAGCTCGAAGGCAACAACTGGTCGAACGTGAACCTGAACTCGCTGATCGCCGGCAGTGACCCGACCATCAAGGTCGATCACAACAACAGCTGAACCTGACACAAAACCCGTGGCGAGGGAGCTTGCTCCCACTGGGGAGTGAAGCGCCCTGTTTTTAGGGGCTGCTGAGCAGCCCGGCGGGAGCAAGCTCCCTCGTCACGGGTTTTGTGTTCATACTCCCCCACAGTTGGCCTATGCTGCCCAGCATGACGCCGCTTCATACATGAGGGATGCCCGATGTTTTATGTGCAACGCGATGCACAAGGCCTGCTGGTGCGCGTAGAAGCCACCGCCTACGCCGAGGCCACCGAGACCTTGCCGGCCGACAACCACGAGATCCAGGACTGGTTCGCCAACCAGGCGGTGGAAAACAGCCTCAAGCAGCTCAAGCAGAGCGACCTGGAGATGATCCGGGTACTCGATGACTTGATCCAGGTACTGACCAGCAAAGGCGTCATCCGCGTCACCGACCTGCCAGCCGCGGCCCAGGCCAAGCTGATGGACCGCACCCAGGCCCGTGAAGCACTGGGCGGGTTGAGCCGGTTGATCGATGATGATGAGAAGGGGTTGATCTAGCCTCAAATGACACAACCCGATCCCTGTGGCGAGGGAGCTTGCTCCCGCTCGGCTGCGCAGCAGTCGCAAAACCAGGCAACGCGGTCTGTCTGAAGAGCTGCTGGGGGCCTGCTTCGCAGGCCAGCGGGAGCAAGCTCCCTCGCCACAGGGGGTCGTGTTGTCTGGGCTGACGTTATCGCGAGCAAGCTCGCTCCCACATGGGTTTTTGGTCGTTTACAAGATCAGCATCCACCGCCGATTACTGTGGGAGCCGAGCTTGCTCGCGATGGCGGTGGGTCTGCTTGCATCAA
>NZ_FPJC01000022.1:0-93957 GCF_900119265.1 Pseudomonas sp. NFACC04-2 | reverse complement strand
CCTTGAGTGCCGATGCTGACGTCGCCGGTGTTGTTCACCCCGGTGGTGACCTTCACCACATTGCCGTTGCCATCGGTTTCGGTCAGCGTGCCGACCTTCAAGTTACCAGTGTTGTTGAACGCGACTTTGCCCGCCTCGCTGGCAATGTCGCCCACCACGTTGCCGTTGTTGCGCAACTCGAAGTCGCCGCCGTTGAGGGCGAGGCCGTCGGCGGTGATATTGCCGTTGCCATCCTGGGTGGTCTTGCCGCCGATGTTCAGGAACACATTGCCGCTGGTGGCCAGCCCTTCGTTGATCGCCAAGTCACCTTGGGTACCGATGCTGACGTCGCCGGTGTTGTTCACCCCAGTGATGGTTGTCTGCGTGCCGTCGGCATGGGTCGCGGTCAGCGAACCCACCTTGAGGTCTGAGCTGTTGTTGAATTGGACCTTGCCCGCCGCGCTGGCGATATCGCCAATCACATTGCCGGTATTGCCCAGCGCGTAATTGCCGCCCAGCAGCACCAGGCCGCTGGCATCCAGCTTGGCCCCGGCGTCGCCGGACTGGGTGGTGTTGCCCGCCACTTCCAGGGTGATGATGTCGTCGGCACGGGTCTGGCCCTGGCTGGCATCGTCCCGTGGGCCATTTTCTATGGTGATGCCTTTTACCAACGTCAGGTCGTGATCGGTTTTCAGGGTGACCGCCTCATCGGAGGTAATCCCCACGGTACCGTCCACGGTACCCACCGTCAGGTTGCCGTTGCCGGCAAATGCCAGGCTGCCGACATCGGCGGCGATGACACCCACGTCATGCCCGCCCTTGCCCAGTTGGAAGTCGCCTTCGCCGCGCAAGGCCAATTCGTCTGCGGTAATGGTTGCGCCAGTGCTCTGAGTCGCACCTTGGCCCGCGTCGACGCTCAGCGTCAGCCCCTTGCCGGTCGTGCCGTCTTCGTCGGTGCCTTCGGGATCCTTGAGCATCAGATCGCCCAGCAGGTCCAGGACGCCGTTGGCGACCAGGGCCAGATCGTCCTTGAACGTCGCGCCTTCATCGTCGACGGTGATGTTGCGGGTCTTGTCGTTGCCGATGACGACCTTGTCGAAGCCATCCTGGATATTGGCCAGGTCAGCGCCGGACAGCACCAACGGATCGTTAGGCCCGGTCACCTCTGGATCATCGCTACCACCCACATGGATATCCAGGCCTGGGGTCTTCTGCTGCAGGGTGAGACTGCCGTTACCGGAAACGCTCGCGGCGAGATCGATTTCGTCGGCGGTCAGGCTTGTATCGCCTTGGGTGAGCAGGGCCTGGCCGACCGTGAGCGTGTCCGCGACAAGGTTCAGGTCGCCGGTCTGGGTCATGCCGGCGACCGGCACGCCTTGCGGGTTTGTCGGGGTCTGGCTATCGGGAATGGTTACAACGCCGACGGTCAGGTCATCGACATCGGCAAAGCTGACCGTGCCGGTGTCGCTGGCAATGGTGTTGACGTCGTTGGCCGCGTTGTCGAGATCATGGGTGGCGCCATCGCCCAGCAGCAACAGGCCATCGGCGACAACGGCGCCGCCGGCGCTCTGGTCGACCTTGCCGCCGTTGCTCTGCAACACCAGGACGGGGGCCGGCTTGTTGTCATCGTTACCGGTGCCCGGGGCGTCTGCCACGGTCAATTGGTCGTTGATGTGGATATTGCCGGTGCCGGCATTGAGGGCGAGGTTGTCGTTGATGCGGGTCGCTTCGATGATGTTGATGTCACCGGTCATGTCCGCGCCGCCGATGTTGACGGAGGTGAACCCGTCGCCCAATGCGCTGATGTCGGTGCCGGTCAGTTCCAACGAACCGGGGGCATCGCCAGTGCTGCCGCCCACTGCGATGTTTTTGCTCGGCGTGTTGGTCTCAAGGGCAATGCTCCCATTGCCGGTGACACTGCCGGCGCCGCCGTTGAAGTTGATGTCGTCCGCCTTGATGGCCAGGTTGTTGTCGGTGCTGTTGAGGCTGCCGTTGAATGTGATGGAACTGCCTTGCAGGCCCTTGCTGCCCGAGGTGTCGGTCTTGATGTTGTCAACGTACAGCGAGCCGCCGACCTGCTTGCCGGCGGTCTGGTCGAAACTGCCCGAGACGAACACGAATTTGTACGTGCCGGCCTTGTCAGCCGTTGCCGTGTGGCTTTGCCAGTTCACCGCACCCGTGCCGTTACCCGTTTCATTCAGGATGATCTGGTATTCGCCGGTATTGACGTTCAACAGGTAGCCGAAGACATCGTAGGTATCGCCGCCCGCGACCGGTTTGTAATCGAAGCTGACCTTTTCCCCGGCGGCCAAGGAGACCGTGCCCTCGCTCACGACCGAAGGGCCACGCATGATGCAGCCGGCGGGTGCGTTGAGGCAGTTGGAGGTATTCTCGGTCCCCAGCAGCAGCGCGGCGCCGCCGTCCTTGCCTTGGCCAGCGGCGGCGACCGGAGTGAGGGGTTTGTAATTCATGTTGCCCTGGTCGCCAGGGGAAACGCTCGGCGCATTGCCGTTCGTTGGCGAGGTCGTCGGCAACGTCGGGTCATTGGGCGACACCACGCCGTCCACCACGGTGACGCCCGTGAAGAACTGGTCGATGGAGGTCTTCCACCCGACCAGGCCATTTTCAAAGTCGGCGTTCAGGAATTGCGAAGTGCCCAGCTCAACGGCGCCGGTGTAAACCTGCTCGCCGCGGGTGAAGACTTTTGCGCCGTTGATAAACGTCTTGCCGGCGCCGCTGGTGGTCGCATACAGAGCGCCCAGCGCGCTGTTGCCGCCAACCATGTCGCTGAAGATGATCGAGCCCGAACCGGCATCGACGCGCAGTTGGCGGTTGTTGGCAACCGCATCGGAGTCCACCACGCCGGCAAATACGACATTGCCGCCGTTGCTCTTCAAACTGACGTCGGTGTTGAGCGCGATTTTGCCGTTGAGAATCAACGCCAGGCTGTTGCCATTGCCTGCGCCGCTGGCGTCAATATCACCATTGAGGAAGATATTGCCGAAAACATAACGGCCTGTTGCGCCGTCGTCGTGTCCCGACTGCAACGTCAGCGTCCGGTCACCGCTGACGCTCTGCGGGGTGTAGTCGCCGTTCCAGTGGATGGTGTTGTCGGCCTTGATTGCCACATCGGTGCCGCCGGCCAGGGCGGTGTCGATCGCGTCGAAACCGACCGTGGCGGCTTGGCCGTTGGCGCCGCCCGTCAGCCCTCCGTTACCCGGCCCCACTGTGACACTGTCCGGGTCGAGCAACCACAAGCCACCCTTGCCGTTCTTGGCCGAAGCATCGGCGGCTTTGCTCACCGCCAACTTGGCACCGCTGGTCTCGATCTTGCCGCCGTCGCCACCCTTGGCACCGCCGGTGGCTTTCAGCGTGCCATCCACCCGCGTCACACTGCCCGGTTTCTTGGTATCCGACCAAGCCACCACGGTACCGCCCTTGCCATTATCGGTCGCCGATGCATCGAGCACGGCACCGGCGGCGATGGTGGTCTGGCTGGCCTGCTTGATCGATGGGTCTTTGCCTTGCCAGCTACCGCCCACATAAATGTCGCCGCCGCCCTTGGCGCCGGTGGCGTCGAGCTCAGCGCCGCCATTGATCGCGACACGCTCGCCAGTCACGACAATCTTGCCGCCCTTGCCGGTATCGGAGGACACATCGATACGCCCGGCGACTTGCACACCGCCCTGATCACCCATCAGCGTTACCACGCCGTTTTCACCGATATCCAGGGAACGGGCTTCGATCAAACCGGTGTTGTTGATGACGGTGCTCGCCAGGGTTTCCGCCGCACGGGCGGTCAGCAGGATCCGGCCGGCATCGGCACGAATGGCGCCGCCGTTTTCGATCAACGCTTGAAGCGCACCCTCTTTCACTTCCAACTGCACCGGCCCGCCCAAGTCGAGCGTCACGACACTGCCGGCGCCCAGCAGCACATTGCCCTTGTGCGCGGTGATGTTGCCTTCGTTGACGATTTTTGCGGCGATCAGGGCAATGGTGCCGCCTTGCGCGGCATTGATGTTGCCCTGGTTGACCACCGAGGCGGCGCTGTTGCCACTGAAACGGTAGTTGCCCGCGAGGAAGTCTTCCGTGGTCATGTTGAGCGTGGACGCGACCAGGCCGCCTACATCAACCTGGGCACCGGGGGTAAACAGGACGCCGTTGGGGTTGACCAAAAATACTTGGCCGTTGGCTTTCAGTGCGCCCTGAATCACCGACACATCCGAGCCCAGCACGCGGTTCAATGCGACAGACGCTGCGCCGGGCTGGATGAACTCGACGGTGTTGCCTTTGCCGATGGAGAAGCTCTGCCAGTCAATGGCGAGCTTATCGCTACCCTGATGAATGGCCATGTTGTTGCCGTTCTGATGAACGCTGCCGTTACCCGCCACGATATTGCCGCCCGACGGTAACCCTCCCGCCGTGGCAACCGAAGCGAAGACACCGCCGCCCACGCCAATGACCAGGCTGAGGGATCTGCGGCTTTTGTCTTTGCCTTGGCTTTTGACCAACTCTGATGCCACCTGCCACGCGCCCAACACAGCATTCCAGACTACTCGGTAAGCTCGGTTCATTTTTGTTCACTCATCCTTAATACGGCTGGCCGCGCCACGATGATCAGGCGGTTCGCAATCAACAAATCAAATGGAAAACCGCATCCGGACGGATTACGGCTCGAAATCCCAAAGTGCTCCGTTCCATCATGTCTGCGGTAAGCGGGGTGATACCTTTGCTGGAGCACCCAGGGCTTTTGATTGAGGGGATTGAGTCGTTTTTTTTTGATGGAGGGTGTTCGACACTGAAATACCTGTGGCAGCGAGCGTGCTCGCGATAGCGGTAAACCAGCCGCCATTGATGTCGCCTGACCCGGCCCTATCGCGAGCAAGCTCGCTCCCACAGTGGACTGTGCCCATCGCCACGGATTTATTCGTTTGCTCAAGGTCGGCGGTGTGCAGCTAAGATGGCCGCAGAGAAACCACAGGGAAGACAGGCGTGATGCAATCGCAATTCGATCCGTTGGTTCATATCGATTGGAAAACACCGGGCGGCGACCTGCTCGTGCTGTTGCAGCATTACTATCCCGACATCGGTGTGTTTGCCGGCCCGGGGTTCGAGGCGTTGTTGGATGAGTTGTCCAACGAGATGCCTGAGGTCTGTTTCGAGACGCTGGCGCCGGTGTTGGCGGGTCAGGGTTATGACTTGTGGAACCTGGATGCCGGTGGCGATGATTATCGGCCGGTGATTGTCCCGGTCGCTCAGCGCGAGGCCTTTGCCCGCCACTGGCAGGGCCAGCGCGGCGAGCCGAGATTCACGGCGAGTTTGATCGAGCCGCCCAAGCCGGCCGCCGTCGAACGCAAGCCGGCCAAACCCAAGCGCCGCAAGGTGAATTGGCTGAAGGAAGTCCATGACTATCCCGGCGCCACCTATGTGCATGAATACAACTACCGCAACGGTTGGGCCGCCATCACCGAGCAGGACGAAGACCAGTGGTTGTGCTTTCTGATCGATTACAACCAATGGCCGCCCACCGAGCAGGACATGCTCGAACAGCGGACCGATGGCGTGGACGCCGCAGACTTGCAGCTCATCGATGCCGATGCCCAGCGCAGCCTGTGGAAACGTCGGGTGATGCGCGGCGATTACAGTGCGGACGACCGCTACCAATACGAAATTCGTCAAGGCGATGAGATCGCGGCGTTCGGGCCTGCCGGGGTGCAGTGGCCGGAGTTTGAACAGCCCTGCGTGGTGGTGGGCTCGGAGATATTCGAACGCCAGCGTATTTACGAACCCGAGCATGTGACGCGGATCTGGCGGATCACGGCGGACAGCAGCGAGGTGATTTTCGAGGACGCGGATGAACTGACGATCCTGCCCGTCGGCCCTGGTCGCTTGCTGTTCATGCAGCACAACGGCCCGCGCTGCTGGACTTGGAATCAAGAATCGCCGCACCAGGCCTTCGTCGCCAAACCGATGCCCGCTGAGGCCTATAAGCTGCGGACCTCAACCGCGTACCTGGGAGGTGACGAGGTTTTACTGTTCAGCGAAGGCGCGCGGCAGAACGTTGAGCATTCGGGTTATCAGGAAACGGTGTTGTTGGCGTGGCGCTTCAACTTCATGACTGGCACTGCGACGAAGGCGACATTGGACGGCTTCGGCAGTGAGCTACGCCAGGACACGCGCCTGCTGGTCACGCAGCCCAAGCAGGTCATTACCTTGCGCACGTTTCACGGGCAGCTTCATGTATCCCGGGGGCATGGGGACTGGTGGGTGTGGAACTACAGCGCCAATACGTTTGGCACACACACCCTGGCCTGGTTCTGGAATCAGGCCAGTCACGAGGTGGTGAAGCTGTCGACCAAGGACATCCCGCGGATCAAGCCAGACGTCCGTTATGTGCCGGCGCAGGATCGCTACCTGGCGTTCGAGACGGCGTTTGTGGCGCGGCTGCCGGAATTCAGCGAGATGGTTGAGGCCAAGGGGAGTGAGAGATTGCTTTTCCAGTGACGGATCTCTGCAGCCTTCAGAAAAACACAGCGGTTCTTCAAACGTACGCATTCATCGTGGCGAGGGAGCAAGCTCCCCCGCCACGGGGTTAGCGGTGATGTTGAGGGCTTAAACTCGCAGCAACCCGCGAAACCCTCGCGCCGCGTAGTACGACTGCACGCCATTGTGGTAGATGAACACCCGGCCATACCGGTAATCGCCAAAAATCGCCCCATCGAGCGAGCGAAGCTCTGGAGGGGTTGCCAGCCAGCTGGACGTCTTGGCATCGAACTCACCGAGGGTTTGCAGGGCTCGGTATTGGTCTTCCGTCAGTAGGGCCATGCCCATCGCTTCGGCCATTTCGATGGCACTGCCTTTGGGCTTGTTCTCCTTGCGCGCTTCCAGCGCCGCGCGGTCGTAGCAAAGGCTCCGGCGACCGGTCGGACTTTCTTTGGCGCAATCGCAGAAGGTGACAGCGTCGGTCTTCGGGTCGACGCCGATTACGTCTGGCTCGCCGCCGGTGGCTTCCATGGCCTGGAGGGTCTTCAGGGCCCTGGGATTGTTTTCCAATCTTGATTGGACGTCGACCCAGACGATGTCTGGATGACGTTGGGGGTTTTGTTCAAAGCGGGTTTTCAGGGTTTGGATGAGGTTGTCTTGTTCTTGTTTTTTCATGGTTTGGGCGTCCGCTGGTGATCGGTCGTCCAATGATAGTGACTCCAACGCTGCAAGTTGGAGTCACTGTCGGTCGCCGCGCTCAGATCCCTCTGGCAAAATCGCGCCGCGAACCAGATCAGAGTTAAAGGAGCGTGCGGAATTTCTGTGGCAATCAACGCCTGCGGGAAGGCTGGATCAAGGTCCGGACGCAGTCTTCTGAAAGGTTTGCTCGCCCTTACGCTTGCTCGGCCATAACGACCGCATCAGGCAATATCACGACATCACTGCGTTGGGTGAGGATGCAGGCATGTGAATGTTGCGGCCATTCGCCCAGTCGTTTGCCACTCAAACCGCTGGGGTAAAGCAGCAGGACGTCACCAAGCGAGAAGAGCGGAAAGGCTTTCACAACCGGAAGCTCCCGGCTCACCTCCACCTCTCCCCAGCTCGCCAGATCAAAGTCTTTGGCCTCGAAGTTCTTCAACAACCGATATTTGACCGGGTTCGTCTCGCGCACGCCCATCATCCCGGCGGCCTTGAACACTACGGTAGAACTTGCGCCCGGATACATGGCGACAACGGCCAAGGTCACCAACAATGCCGATCCGACCGACAATAGTCCCCGCGTGACGATGTGTTTTTTGCTCACAAAAAAGATCAGGGCCGGCAAGAACAAGAGGATCACCGCGACCATGGAAATGATCATCAGTGTCATGATGGCTTCCGGGGTGTCTTTGCCGGTGTAGGACTTCAGCAAGATCAACATCGGGTAGACGGCAGCGAAAACGGCAACCATCAAAACGAGGTAGGCAAACAGGAACACGCCAGCCTGATGCCACCAAACCCCAAGCCCTTTCAAGTTATTGAAGAGGGACACCAATTCCAGGGCCATTCGGAATTTTTTCGATTTCAACGACATCCCCATGACAGCACTCACTCCGAGAACAATCACGCCAGCGACGATGAGATGGTCGACCTTGGGTCCTTGAAACGCGAAGGCGACGATGATCAACGACCCCACCACCGCAGCCCAGAAAAAGAACCTGGCAACCGTTGGCCTGAGATTCGGCGTTTGGTTGAACATAGACACGGCTAATGCGTAAAACATTGTGGTGACGCCCATCACCACCATATAAAGAAACAGGACAAAGGCAACCATCCCCATCCACGGAAGCAATGCGGAGAGCTGCTTATCGAACACCAAGGGCAGCAGATCGATACGGTCGATCGCCTTTGCATAGGTCATCAGGATGCCAAAGCTGATCACCGCACTGAGTAAGGCCCCCAGGCTGCCTATCAGGCCCCAATGCTCCGCCATCAACTTGAGGGCCGCGTAGATATCCCGTTGGAATGAGGCAGGTTTCTGTTTCTCGTCCGTTGTGCCGACTTTTTGCTCCATTACCCTATCCTTTCCATTCCACACCGAACAATGAGGAGAAGCACCGATGGGTGCGCACGTCTCCGGAATGAGCCTATCGACTGCATGTCGATCAACTTTAGCCACCAGGATGCCAGGCGTGGGAAGAGCCGGTTCGCGATGCGGCCGGTCTAACCTGTGTTGAATGTGCTGGCGTCATTGCGAGCAAGCTCGCTCCCACAGGGGATTGTTGTTGCAATGACATTCCAGCATGAATGACTAAGGTGAGGTTACCCTGGCGTCCATCACTGAGCACATGAGGCCTGTATGAAGAACTTCACGATTCAACGCATCGACCACATCGTCCTGCGCGTAAAGGACCTCGAGCGTAGTCTCGCTTTCTACACCTCGGTGCTCGGTTGCGAGCTGAAGAAGCGCCGGGACGATCTCGGCATGCTTCATCTGGGCACCGGTGTTTCGATGATTGACCTGGTTGCCGTGGACGGGCCCCTCGGTCGCCAGGGTGGACCCGCGGCCGGGAAGCAGGGGCACAACGTCGATCACTTGTGCCTGCGCATCGAGCCGTTTGATGAACCGGCCCTTCTCGCGCATTTGGCATCAGCTGGCCTGACGGTTGAGAAAGCGCAGATGCGCTACGGCGCAGAGGGAAAAGGCTGGTCGATCTACTGCTTCGATCCGGACGGCAACCAGATCGAGTTGAAGGGCCCGGCGCTGGAGCCCTGAGCTTCATCCCTGTGCGGACTTGCTCGCGAAAGTGGCCTGTCTGGATCGGTGATGTTGACTGTGCCGGCGTCATCGCGAGCAAGCTCGCTCCCACAGGAGGTCGGTGATGGACGCAATAGTGGCACTTCAGTAGCATTCACCCCTTTATCGATCCTTCAAGGATGACTCATGCTCGCCCTGCCTCGCCGTCTTGTCCCGTTGTCAGCATTGTCCACGTTGTTTGTATTGCTCGGCGGTTGCAGCGTCAACGGCAGTTACCCCGACGCCATCGAACCGGACGCCGCCAAGTTGCGGTTCGTCGCCAATACCAGCAACGCCACGCTGGACTATTTCGATGCCGCCCATTGCGACGGGCAAACCACGGGTATTCTCAATAATCTGCTATTGAGCGATACCGCACGGCGGGTGGGGATGAGTGTTCCAGCGCCCAAGGATGCCAAGGGCTACCTGGAGGTCAAGCTCAAGCCCGGCGAGCAGATTTACCTGCGCACCAACATGAACAGCGGTTATGCCGTGTGCGGCAAGGGCTTCAACTTTACCCCCGAGGCCAATGCCGAATACGAGGTGACCTTCAAGTCCGAGAAGAACCTCTGCCTGACTCAGTTGCAACGCTTGCAACGGGTCGACGGCAAGGACGTGCGCACACCGATCCCGATCCTGAAAAAAGATTTTCCCGCCTGCGCCGGCCGCAACGCGCTGTTTCCCCAAACCTACCCGGACACGCCCCATCGCCTGGAGCTGATGAACCGGGTCATCGAGAAAAGCCTGGTCGTCACCGTGAAAACCGATCCGGCCAAGGAAAAAGTCGAGACTTATTCGCCAGAGAAACTCGACACTTTGATCAGCGAACGCAAGACCAAGCTCGGCTTCGACCTGCCGTCTGACTACTGGACGCTGTATCGGGAAAACCTGAAGACATTTGGCGATGACATGGCGCAGAACAAGGCGCGCTCGCTGGAACGCTTCAAGGACGAATACCAGGCACGCCTGCGGCAGGTAAAGGATGAGCAGTTGGAACAATGGGCGTTGCCCAAAACCGCCAATGCCAAGCCGGAGAAAGCCGAGATCGATCTGGACGTCGCGATGATGGTGGAGTACTTCCGGATCGGGAATGGGGTGACGGTCGAAGCGGTAGGTCATCACTTGGAGAGGATGGCGCAGATGGATGAGCGTTACGGGGTTTGTGCAAGGTTTGCAGAGTGCTGGAAGCGTAACTAGCAGGAGCCGTTTGGCTGTACCGCCGTCATCGCGAGCAGGCTCGCTCCCACAGGGTGCTGGACGCTGCATTTGCAGACACCCGAGATCAAAAAACTGTGGGAGCGAGCTTGCTCGCGATGGCGTTGTGTCAGCCACATCAATGTTGACTGATCCACCGCTATCGCGAGCAAGCTCGCTCCCACAGTGTTCTGCGGTGGAGGTTATTGCGCCGTCAACTCGACCACCCCTCGAACCCGCTGCTGCATATTGATCAAATGCAACCGCATCGACGCCCGCGCCGCTTCCGCATCATGCCGTGCCAACGCCGCGTAGATCTGCTCACGCTCACGCACCACCAACGCCCGATTTTCATCCGTCACCGCCGGCCCGGCCTGTTGCACGACGGCGATCAACGTATTGCCCACATGGGCCATGGCGTCGATGAAAAAGCTGTTGCCGGTGCACTGGGCGATCTGCAGATGAAATTCGAAGTCGACCCGGGCGCTTTCGTCATCCGTTGAGTCAAAAGCATTCGCTGCGTCGAGCGCTTCGCGCATCGCCTGCAACTGTTCCGGCGTGGCCCGTTGCGCGGCGATGGCGGCGGCTTCCACTTCCAGGCTCAGACGCAGTTCGATGACGGCCAGCGCATCGTAGGCGCCGCCCTTGACGTGTTTGCTGCCCTGGAAATCCCCCGGGCGGGCGGTGTCCACCACGAAGGTGCCGATGCCGTGACGGGTTTCCACCAAACCTTCGGCCTGGAGCCGAGACATGGCTTCGCGGACCACCGTCCGGCTGACGCCACGTTCCTTGATGATGACCTGTTCGGTGGGTAACTTGCTGCCCGCGGGCAGTTCGCCGGCCAATATCTGCTGCGTCAGGTCGACCACCAGTTGTTGAGTCATGCTCAGGCGTCGATCGGGTGTGACACGGTCCATTGCACCTATCCATTAAAGCCAGACGATCGCGGCATTATAGCCGCGACCTTGCGCTAAAACTCACTATAATGCCCGCTGATCACCCAAGAGCAAGCCGATGACGGATCAAGCGTTATCTCCACTGAACAAGCCACGCCGCCTCGCCGAAACACTGGTCGATCGCTTTGCCCAGCGCATGCGCGACGGCACCCTCAAGTGTGGCGAAAAGCTTCCCACCGAAGTGCATATCATGGAGGCCGAAGGGGTCAGTCGTTCGGTGGTGCGCGAAGCGCTGTCGCGCTTGCAGGCGGCGGGGCTGGTGGAGACGCGCCATGGCGTCGGCACCTTTGTCCTCGACATGCCGGCGCCGGAGGGCTTCACCTTGGGGCCGGCGACGATTGCCACGTTGTCGGATGTGCTCAACCTGTTGGAGTTTCGCCTGAGCCTGGAAGTCCAGGCCGCGGGCATGGCCGCGCAACGCGCAACCCCCGAAGCCCTGGCCGAACTGGCCCAGGCGCTGGAGGCGTTGCTGCAAGGGCCGGAAAAGTCCGGCACCACCATCAATGCCGATTTCCAGTTCCACCTGAAAATCGCCAAGGCCGCCGGCAATTACTACCTGATCGATATCATGAAGCACCTGGGCACGAAGCTGATCCCGCGTACCCGGATGAACTCCGCCTACTCCGGGCAAAGTGATCGCAGCGCTTACCTGCAGGGGATCAACGCCGAACACCAGCAGATCTTCGACGCCGTCTCCAGCGGCAATGTCGATGCGGCGCGGGCGGCCATGTACCTGCATTTGAGCAACAGCCGCATGCGCCTGTGTGAAACGCAACAGCGCCAGGCGTTCTATAACGAGTAATCCCTGCCATCCCCTGTGGGAGCGAGCTCGCTCCCACAAGTTGATCCCAGTGCATCAACAACTTAGAAAAAGTTGTATTGAATACCGACCCGCAGACGCAGTTGGCGATCACTGTCGACGGAGTTGACCTTGATATCACCCACTTCAAAGAACGGCGCCCAGCGCTTGTCCCACTTGTACTTGACCACGGCATTCTGCTCATAGTCGTCGGTGCCGCCGTTATAACGGATGTAGTTGGCATCGAAGTACGTCAGTTGATATTCATACGCCCACGGCCCCTGGTTCGCGTAGTTGATATAGACGTCGTAGCGATGGATCTTCTGGTCGTCCTGGCCGTTGTCCGGTACGTCATGGTCGACCTTGTCACGGTCGAGCTTGGAGGAGTCGTAACGGTAGCGTCCGGCGATGCTCAGCTCCTTGGTGAGCTTGTAGCCCAGGCGCATGCCCATCTTGTAGGTGGTGGACTCCTCGTCGCTTTCCATGGCGAACGAAGGCGTGAGCGTCCAGCGATCATTGAGCTTGTGCTGATAGTTGACGGTGAATTCATGGCCGCTGCCGACGGTGTTGTCGAAGGCAACGTCTTCGCGATCACCGGCGGTCTTGTATTTGAGTTCCCCTTCCAGCCCCACGCCGTTGTCCAGCCGCATGCCAAACTTGGCGCGGTCGGCGTGCATGCGGGTTTGTTCCGCATACTGGTGGCGTACGTTGATATAGCCGGTATCGGCCATGGCAACGACTGAAGTGAACAAGGAAGCGAGGGACAGCGCGACAAGTGTCTTTTTCATGTTTTTTATTCTTGTTAGTTGAGTGATTAGTTGGGTTGAACGCCAAATCACAGGCGAGCGCGTGCGCGGCATTGAAACCTGCGGTTCAACGTCTTCTGCGGGTTAAAACACGTGCAACGAACGAGTCAGCTCAAACAGCGATAGGTATTCGCTGTATGTCCCGACTGGCTTGCACCAGCAAACGGGTGTACGCATGGGTGGCGCCATCGCTCGCCAGCAGATGACTGTCGAGCGTCTCCACCACCCGGCCCTGCTGCATCACCGCCAGCCGGTCACACAAATGCGCCACCACCGCCAGATCGTGGGTGACCATCAGGTAGGTCAACCCTTCCTGGCGACGCAAGTCGGCCAGCAGGTTGAGGATTTCGGCCTGCACCGAGACGTCCAGCGCCGAGGTCGGCTCGTCCAGCAACAGCACCCGGGGCCGCAGGATCAGCGCCCGGGCAATCGCCACGCGTTGGCGCTGCCCTCCGGACAACTGGTGCGGATAACGGAAGCGAAAGCTGTCGTTCAAGCCGACCTTGCGCAGGATCTCGCTGACCTTCTGCCCCCGCCCATCGATGCCATGGATGCGCAGCGGTTCCTGCAACGCGGCGTCGATGGTGTAGCGCGGATGCAACGAGGCATACGGGTCCTGGAACACCATCTGCACCGTGCGGTAGTGGTTCAGCGGCAGGTTGCGCGTCACGGCCTGGCCGGCGACCTGCAGTTGTCCGCTCCAATGCTGGTACTGCCCGGCCAGGCAGCGCAGCACGGTGGTCTTGCCCGAACCGGACTCCCCCACCAGGCCGAATGCCTCGCCTTCAGCGACGCTCAAGTCGACGTCGTGCAGCACCGCGTTCAGTGATGCGCCGGTGCCAAAACTGAGGTTCAGGCCGGCGATTTCAATCATGCTCATGACAGGCTCCTCAAGCGTTCAACCAGAGTGGGTCACGCTGCAACACTGGCAGCGTGGCGCGTGGATGGTCCAGGCTGGGCAGTGCGGCCAACAGGCCACGGGTGTACGGATGGGTGGCTTGGTCGAGGTCGGCGGCGGCAATCGACTCGACCACGCGGCCGGCGTACATCACCAGCACGCGGTCGCAGAAACTCCGCACCAGATTCAGGTCGTGGCTGATGAAAATCAGCCCCAGGTCACGTTCGCTGACCAACTCCTCCAGCACATTGAGCACCTGGCGGCGCACCGACACATCCAGTGCCGAGGTGGGCTCGTCGGCGATGATTACCTGGGGATCGGTGATCACCATCATGGCGATCATGATCCGCTGGCCCATGCCGCCCGAGACCTCGTGGGGGTAGAGGTCGTAGACCCGCCGGGGATCGCGAATGTGCACTTTGGCGAGCATGTCCAGGGCCCGTTCGCGGGCTTCGCGATGGGGCACCTTGTGATGGGCCAGGTACGCCTCGGCGATCTGTTCGCCAACCCGCACCACCGGGTTCAGCGAGTATTTCGGGTCTTGCATGATCATCGACATGCGCGCGCCACGAATCGCCTGGATCTGCTTTTCGCTGGCGGCCAGCAGGTCGATGTCGGCGAAGCGCAAGGTCTTGGCGGTGACCCGCGCCGTCGGCGGATGCAGGCGCAGAAGACTGCGGCCAACGGTGGATTTGCCCGAACCGGACTCACCGACGATGGCGAGCTTTTCCCGGCCCAGGGTGAACGACACGTCACGCACCGCCAACGAGGTTTTGCCGGCGTTGCGAAATTCCACGCACAAATCCTGTACCGCAAGTTTTATCTCAGTCATGGGCCGTTCCTCAGGATTGGCTGCGTGGGTCGAGGACGTCGCGCAAGCCGTCGCCCAACAGGTTGAAGGCCAGGCTGACCAGCATGATCGCCGCACCCGGCGCCGCCACCAGCCACCAGCTTTCGAGCATGTAGCGCCGTCCGGTGGAGATCATCGCGCCCCACTCCGGCAGCGGTGCCTGGGCGCCCAAGCCAAGAAAGCCCAGGGCGGCGGCGGTGAGGATGATGCTCGCCATGTTCATGGTCAGGCGGATGATCACCGACGACAGGCACATCGGGATGATGTGGCGCAGGATGATGCGGGTGCTCGACGCGCCCTGAAGCTGCACCGCGACGACGAAGTCAGCGTTGCGCAGCGGCAGTGTTTCGGCGCGGGCGAGCCGGGCAATCGGCGGCCAGGCCGTGAGTGCGATGGCGATTACCGCATGCTCCAATCCAGGGCCGAGGGCGGCGATGAACGCCAGCGCCAGGACCAGGCTGGGGAACGAGATGAAGATGTCGGTGATGCGCATGAACAGGCTGTCGACCCAACCGCCGAAGTAGCCGGAAACCGTGCCGACCAACAGGCCGATGGGGCCGACGATCACCGTCACCAGCAAGACGATGTACAAGGTGATGCGCGAGCCATACACCAGCCGGGCGAAGACGTCGCGACCGTATTCGTCGGTGCCGAACCAGTGCACGCTGCTGGGTGCCTGCAAGGCCCCGGCGAGGTTCTGCAACAGCGGATCGTGGCCGGCGATCCACGGCGCGAAGACCGCGACCAGGATCAGGGTCGCGACGACGATCAGGCCGGCGAAGGTCATCGGGTTGCGCAGCAAAAAACGCAGCAGGCGCACGGTGCTGGCGACCAGCGCTGCCGTACTCGAAGCGGGCAGCGCGGCACTGCCGGCAGCGCTGGAAGCAAGAGGCAGGTTCATTAGCGAGTCCTCGGGTCGAAGATCTTGTACAGCGCATCGCTGATCAGGTTCAGCGTCACGAAGATGAGGCCGATCAGCAGGACGCAGGCCATCACCGCGTTCATGTCGCCGAGCAGCAAACTGCTGGTCAGGTACTGGCCGAAGCCCGGCCAGGCGAACACGGTTTCGATCAGCACCGCACCTTCCAGCAGGCCGCCATAAGCCAGCGCGACGATGGTCAGCAACTGCACGCGAATGTTGCCGAAGGCATGACCCCAGACGATGCGGCGCTGGGACAAGCCCTTGACCCGGGCGGTGATGATGTACTCCTGGGACAGTTGCTCGAGCATGAAGCTGCGAGTCATGCGGCTGATGTAGGCGACCGAGTTGAAGCTGAGGATCACCGCCGGTAACAGGATGTGCCGCAGTGCGCTGCGAAAGGCCTCCCAGTCGCCGGACCAGGCGGTATCGATCAACAACAATCCTGTGTGTTTCGGGATCAGCCCGTCATAGGCCAGGCCGATCCGCCCGACGCCGCCAGCCCAACCCAGCCAGGCATAGAACACCAGGAAGGCCATCATGCCGATCCAGAAAATCGGCGTGGAGTAACCGAACAGCGTGATCAGCCGCGCGACATGGTCACCGGCACGGCCCTGATGCGTCGCCGCGTAGACGCCCAGCGGCAAGCCCGCCAACACGCCGAACAGGATGGCCAGAGTCGCCAGTTCCAACGTCGCCGGGAAGACTCGGGCGATGTCGGTGATGACCGGGTTGCCGGTCAACAAGGCCATGCCGAAGTCACCGTGCAGCAGGTCGCCGAGGTAGATCGCGAACTGGGTCCACAACGGCTTGTCCAGGCCCAGCTCTTTGTAGACCTGGGCGTAGGCCGAGGCGTCGGCGTCCGGGCCGACGATGGCCAGCACCGGGTCCAGGGGCATGACCCGACCGATGAAAAAGGTCAGTAGCAGCAACCCCAGCAGCGTCACCGCCACCGAGCCGCCGCGCCGAGTCGCCGAAGCGGCCCGGGTGGTCCAGATTGAAAAGGATGCAGTCGACATGTTCATTCCTGCCTTGGCCCTGTGGCCGTCGATTTCAGCGCTGCTTGTAGACGTCCCGAAGACGCGTGGTGGCGGCGGTGTGGCCGATGTAGTTGCGCACATCCGCGTGGATCACTACTTCGTCCACCATCTGTGAGACCGGCATGATCGCGCCGGCCTGTTGGTCGTAGAGGGTCTGGATCTGTGCATAGATTTCGCGCTGGCGCTCGGCGTCACGTTCGCGCTCGGCTTGCTCGATCAGTTGATTGAGCTGCGGGTCGAAGAACGAGGTGCGCCATCCCTGGAAGTTGCTCAACTTGGCTTCGGTGCGGTTGTCCGGGTTGTACACCAAGGCCCGCAGGCTCGAATGGGGATGACGCTCCGCCCCGCCACCGCCACGACCGACGAGGATGTCGAACTGGCGGTCGCGCATCGCGCCATAGATCTGGTTGCCGGTTCCAGTGATGATCGTCGCCTGGATCCCCGCCTGGGCCAGCGTCGCTTGCAAGCTGGTGGCGATGTTGATGAACGGCGGATCGGTCAGCGAACGGATGGTCACCTTGAAGCCTTCGGCATGCCCGGCCGCCGCCAACAGGCGCTTGGCTTCGGCCACGTCCAGGCGATAGCCCGGGTCGTCCAGGCGTGCCGGTAGCCCCAACTGCAAGGGCCGCTGATTGATCACGCCGTAGTGCGGCATGACCACGTCGTTGATGCCCTGGTAGTCGATCAGCAGGCGGATGGCCTGGCGTACACGGATGTCTTGGAACAACGGCTGCTGCATGCTCATCGCCACGTAGTACAGCGTGCCGCGGGCGATGCTCTGGATGCGCACTTCATCGACCTTGCCCAACGCCTTGATGTCGGTGGCGGCCATACCGCGGGCGACGTCCAGGTCACCGCGCTCGACCATCAGGCGCAGGGCCTGGGACTCGGTCATGTTGCGCATGATCACCCGGCGCAACTTCGCCGCGCCGCGCCAATAGTCGTCATTGCGACTCATCAGGATCACGTCGTTGGCCCGCCAGATGTCGAGCTTGAACGCCCCGGAGCCGGCCGTGTGCGTCGCCAGCCACGCCGCGCCTTGGTCGTCGCCGACCTGATGTTGCAAGGCGACCGAGCGATCGATGATGAAAGCACTGGGAGAGGTGGCCAGGGTGTTAAGCACCAGCATCGGGTCAGTGACGCGTGGCAACTCCATGACAAAAGTGTGCGGCCCTTCGGCACGCATCAGTTGGACGACGTTATCGGCGGTGAAACCGTAGGCTTTCCAGGTGGAAGCCAGGGCGCGGTTGAGGGTGACGACGCGCTGCAACGACCAGGCGACGTCTTGGGCGGTGAGCGGCGCGCCGGAGTGAAAACGCACATCGTCGCGCAATTGGAAGGTCAGGCGCATGCGGTCGGGGCTGACGTCCCAGGTTTTCGCCAGGGCCGGAATCAGCGTGTCCGGCTGCGCCGCGTCCTGCTCCAGGAGCATGTCGTAGACGTTGGCGTTGACCTCGGCGACCTCCAGCCCCGTCGCCGCGGCAGGGTCCAGGGACAGTAGGTTGATCATGCTCATGCCCACCACCAATTGGTCGGGGGGCGTTTCGCCTTGGGCCAGGCTGACGGGCACCTGCACTGCGCACAGGGCCACGGTGACACACAGCAGCCGGGTCAGGCGCTTGGGCCAGAGATTCATGGTTCAGTCCTTTCTTATATTTATAAAGACTTGTCGCCTGGGCAGACCATCGACCTCAGGCGTGGAACAGGATCAATGTCGGGACAGGGTGTTGGCCTCGATGTACGCGAAGTTGATGTCCTCGCCCAACCCCGGCCGATCGGACAGGTGTACAAAACCGTCGGCGTCCATGGGGTCGACGATGCTGTTGAGGTGCGCCGGGACGTCTTCATAGTCGAGGAACGGGTGCAGCAGGCCGCGCTCGTACCAGCGGCAATTGCTGATCGCCCCGACCACCGCCAGGTTCGCCGCGCCATTGCCGTGGACTTCGCAATCCATGCCGAACGACTCGGCCAGGTGCGCCACCTTCAGGCACGGCCCGATACCCCCGACCCCGGCCACGCCGGCACGCAGGATGTCACAGGACTTCTGGGTGACCCAACTGGCACGGCTATGGAACTTGCCGGCGATGCTCTCCGGGCCCAGCACCGGGATGTCCAGGTTGGCCGCCAGCCAGGCATAGGACTCCGCCGAGTCTTCCATCATCGGCTCTTCGAACCAGGCGAAATTCAGCTTTTGCAGCGCCTTGCCGATGGTCAGCGCATCCATGCGGCTGTACCAGTGGTAACCGTCGAGCATCAGCGCGATGTCCGGCCCCACCGCCTCACGCACGGCGGCGCAGGCCTGGATGTCCATTTGTGGATTCGGCGCGAAGGAAATCGGCGGCATCCAGGTATGCAGCTTGATGGCCTTGTAGCCACGCTGCACCAGTTTCTCGGCAAATTGGCCGTACTCGTCCGGCGTCGACAACCCACCCGGCAAATCGTCACCGCACATCGTCGAGCCGTACGCCGGGACCTTGTCGCGATAACCGCCAATCAGTTTATGCACCGGCAACTTGAGCTTGCGCCCGGCCAGATCCCACAAAGCCTGCTCCACCAAGGCCAGCGCCCGGTCGGTGAACTGCCCGGCGCTACCGCGCTGCCAGTGCGCCAGGTCTTGCCAGATGCTTTCACGGTCCATCGGATCGCGGCCCACCAGCACTTTGCGTACGAAGGATTCGATGATGTGCGGACGAATCAACTCAGGCGGGCCAAAGGCATAACCCTCGCTGCCATCGTCGCAGCCGATTCGCAGCAAGGCCATCTTGATCATGACCTCATCGCCCGGATGGGCGTGACCGGCGCTGTCCTGGGCACGGCGCGAAGGGGTGGAAAAGACTTCGACGTGAACGCCTGTGATTCTCATAGAAGGAAGCACCCTGTTGTTATTGTTTATTTGTATGTCGTCATACAACGCAACGGATTATTCTGACGTTCCACACAGGCTGTCAACCCACAAAATCAATAAAAATTAATGAAACATGGAACGAGATAGAGAAATGAGATTATTTTTCTTGAGAGAAATCTAGAATGTCGTCATACCACATAGCAAAAAACAATACGACTCGCCCGGGGGGGGCCACGATGACGGAAGGACTGGAAACCGAGGCGGGAGAATAAAAGCGGTGGGAGCGAGCTTGCTGGCGATAACGGTGTGCCTGGGCCGATGATGTTGGAGATGCCGCCATCATCGCGAGCAAGCTCGCTCCCACAGGAGGGCTGTGACAGGGGCAGGATCAGTGAACACCCGCTCCCACCCAGCAGAAGTCCGATGGCTTGCCCCCGCCGGAACACGTCATCCAGCAGCGGATGGTTTTTCTCCTAGACTTGACGTTGTCTGCTGTACGCCGGGTTCCGAAAAGGCCCGTACGATGAATGTAAAGGCAAAGGGAATTTCGCAATGCTCAAACCTGTATGGAAAGCGCTCGCCTGTACCCTGGCTTTCGGCGCGTGGGGCACGGTCATGGCGGCTGAGCCGATCGTTATCAAGTTCTCCCACGTGGTAGGTGACCAAACGCCCAAGGGCCAGGGCGCGTTGATGTTCAAGAAGCTGGCAGAAGAGCGGCTACCGGGCAAAGTGAAGGTCGAGGTCTACCCCAACTCCACGCTGTACGGCGATGACAAGGAGATGGAAGCCTTGCTCCTGGGGGAGGTGCAGATCATTGCGCGATCACTGGCCAAGTTCGATCAGTACACCAAGACTGTGCAGCTGTTCGACTTACCCTTTCTATTCGACGACATCGCCGCAGTAGACCGTTTCCAGCAAAGCCCTGAAGGCCAGAAACTGCTCAAGTCCATGGAAAGCAAGAACGTCACCGGCCTGGCCTATTGGCACAACGGCATGAAGCAGCTATCGGCCAACAAGCCATTGCGTACCCCTGAGGATGCCCGTGGCCTGACGTTCCGGATACAGACCTCTGCGGTACTGGAGGAGCAGTTCAAGGCGGTGGATGCCAAGGCCAAACCGATGATTTTCTCGGTGGTGTACCAGGGGCTGCGCACCGGTCTGGTCCACGGCACGGAAAACACCTATTCGAACTTCTACAACCAGAAGCTCAATGAGGTGCAGAAATACGTCACCGAATCCAATCACGGCATACTCGACTACATGCTGATCACCACGTCGGATTTCTGGAACGGCCTGCCGCCGGATATCCGCAGCGAACTGGACAAGATCGTGATCGAATCCACTGCCCATGCCAACCTGGAAGCGGAACGATTCAACCAACAGGACAAACAGCACGTCCTGGATGCCAAGACCACCGAGATCATCACCCTCACGCCGCAAGAGCGCAGTGTCTGGCGCGAACGAATGAAACCAGTATGGGCGAAGTTCGAGACAGAGATCGGGCCGGACCTGATCAAGGCCGCCGAGGCTTCCAATAGCGCACAGTGACATCGCCAGGCTTGACACTTTCCTCTGGTGAGGGGGCTTGCTCCTTCGCCACAACAGTGCCCGCCCCCTCTATCCCCAGTCGCACAGCACATTGCGTTATGATCCTCGCCTCTCCCTGAACAGAGCTTTTTCCGCTGATGCTGTTGTCCGCCCCCGATATTACCCTTGCCCTGCCCCCTGTCCTGGTCGGCCCGCTGTTGCGGCGGCTGGAGCCTGCGCGCCTGGTGATGTGGTTGGTGGGCACGCGAGCATTGGCGTTGACGCTGCGTATTGACGGTGTCGGCGACCTGGCACTCGATGCATCACGTTGCACCGTGGTGCCGGTCGGGCAACGGGCGTTTGTGCACTTGATCGATGTGACGCTCGACGCTCCCCTGCCCCAAGACGTGGCGATTGACTACGACCTGCTGGTGGACGGCGCGCCCATCGCCGAGTGGGCGCCGCATCTGTTGTATGACGGCGCACAGTGTCCGAACTTCATGCTGCATTCGCGTATCGAGCAATTGGTCCACGGTTCTTGCCGCAAACCCCACTACCCGACCAACGACGGCCTGCTCTGTGTCGACCGTCTGCTCGCGCAAGACCCGGCGCAACGCCCGGCACTGTTGATGATGAGCGGCGACCAGGTCTATGCCGACGACGTCGCCGGGCCCATGCTGCGGGCGATTCATGGGCTTATCGAACACTTGGGGCTGTTCGAGGAATGCCTGGAGGGCGCTGTCGTGGAAGACAGCGCCAAGCTCTACCAACACCCGGCCAGTTATTACCATCGCGCCGATTTGCTACCGGCATTGGAGAGTAACGAAACCCTGCGCGAGCGCTTTTTCGGCGGCGCACGCAAGCCGATCTTCACCAGCAGCAGCGCCGACAATCACCTGGTGACCTTCGCCGAGGTGATGGCAATGTACCTGCTGGTGTGGTCGCCGGTGCCCTGGACACTGATCGCCGTGCAGCCCCCCGAACTGACCGTCGAGCGGCGCCAACGCTACGACCTGGAACAGCAACGCATCGACGCGTTCAAGACCGGGCTGGGCGGCGTGGCGCGGGTATTTGCGCACCTGTCGTGCCTGATGATTTTCGACGACCACGACATCACCGATGACTGGAATCTGTCCGCGCAGTGGGAGGAAACGGCCTACGGCCATCCTTTCTCCAAGCGCATCATCGGCAATGCCTTGATCGCCTACATGCTCTGCCAGGGCTGGGGCAACAACCCGGATGCCTTTGCGGACGTGCTCCCGCAGACCCTGGCCTTGAGCGACACCGCCCGAGACCGCTACCTCGACAGCGAACCCCAGGACCAATTGATCGACACCCTGCTGGGTTTCCAGCAGTGGCATTACGTGCTGCCGAGCACCCCGGCCCTGGTGGTGCTCGACACCCGTACCCGCCGCTGGCGCAGCGAGAACACCCTCAAGCAACCTTCCGGCCTGCTGGATTGGGAAGCCCTGAGCGAGTTGCAGCAAGATTTGTTGGATCACCCCTCGGCCATCATCGTCTCACCGGCACCGATCTTCGGCGTGAAGCTGATCGAGACCGTGCAGCGGGTGTTCAGTTGGTGCGGTTATCCGTTGCTGGTGGACGCGGAAAACTGGATGGCCCATCGCGGCGCAGCCCAGGTGATCCTGAACATCTTCCGACACTCGCGTACACCGGGTAATTACGTGGTGCTGTCAGGGGACGTGCATTATTCCTTCGTCTACGAGGTGCTGATCCCACACCGCAAGGGCGGCCCGCGTATCTGGCAGATCACCAGCAGCGGCATCAAGAATGAATTCCCGCCCGTGCTGCTGGAATGGTTCGACCGCCTGAACCGTTGGCTCTACTCCCCGCGCTCGCCCCTGAACTGGTTCACCAAGCGCCGCAGCATGCGCATCGTCCCCCACACCCCGGAACACGCCGAAGCGGGCGAACGGTTGTGGAACAGCGCCGGTATCGGCCAGGTGTTCTTCAACGAACAGGGCCAGCCCACAAAGATCTACCAGCACAACGCCAACGGCCAACCACCGACACGCATGCGGCCTCCCAAATCCCCACCAGCCTGAGAACATTGTGGGAGCGAGCTTGCTCGCGATGACGGAGGCACAGCCAGCTCCTAGGCAAGCTGACACGGCGCTATCGCGAGCAAGCTCGCTCCCACAGGGAAGTGGCAGTCAGAACGCCAACTGCAGAGTCTGCTGGCCTTCGAGGCTGAGCAGCAATTGTTTGGCCGCCAGGCCGCCAGCGAAGCCGGTGAGGCTGCCGGAGCTGCCGATGACGCGGTGGCACGGGGCGATGATCGAGATGGGGTTGCGACCATTGGCGGCGCCGACCGCCCGGACCGCTGTCGGTTGGCCGATCTGGACGGCGATGTCGCGGTAACTGCGGGTTTCACCGAAGGGAATGGTCAACAGGGCCTGCCACACTCGGACCTGGAAATCCGTGCCGGCAAAGTCCAGCTCCAGTTCGAAACGGCGGCGCTGACCGGCGAAGTACTCCAGCAACTGACGTTCGGTTTCCTTGAGGACCGGATGCTGAGTGTCTTCTTCCAAAGGCCCCAGGCGCACCCGGTTGAGCCGCTCGTTTTCCCACAGGATGGCCGCCAGTCTTGTCTCCCGGGCGACGAGTATCAACTGGCCGACGGGGGATGGGATGGTCTTGTACAGAGGCAACATCGAGGGATTCCTTGTCAAAGCCTGTGGCCAGGGAGCTTACTCCCTGGCCACAGGTTTTTCCCACCGCTCATAAAGTCTCCCTCAGCCCAACAACCCCAACGCCTTCGCCCGCGCCACCGCCTGGGTGCGGCGCTCGACCCCGAGTTTGCTGTTGATGTGGCTGGCGTGGGTCTTGACGGTGTGCAGCGAGATGAACAATTGCTCGCTGATCTCCTGGTTCGAACAGCCCTGGGCAATCAGTTGCAACACCGCCCGCTCGCGACTGCTGAGGGTTTCGACAGGTGCCGCCGGGTCGACAGGCTGGGCCACCGTCGAGGGTAGGCGTTCGAACAGATGTTCACGCAAGGTGCTGGGCGGTGCGTGCAGCAGTTGTTCGCGAAACCATTCACAGTGCTTGCCAAACAACCACTCGAAGGGCTGCAACACCCCGCCGCTGGCGGCTTCGAAAGCTTGGGCCAGGGTACGGCGGGCTTCGGGCTCACGGCCGACGCTCAACAGCAAGGCGACCTTCTGGTTGAGCGTCATCACGCTGAGCATTTGCCGACCGGTTTGCTGGCCGTGTTCAAGCAGGGCATCGAGTCGCCCTTCGGCAAGCATCGGTTGACCCCGGATGGATTCCAGCACCGCCTGCTGCAATTCGACATGCAGCGGCAGTTGCGGATGGAATTCCGGCGGCGCGGCGGCCCGCTCGCCGGTGTAGGTCTGGCCCAAGCGGGCCAGCCAGGCTTCGGCCAGGTCGGTGCGGCCCTGGGCCAGCCAGAGTTCGCATTTGACCAGGGTAATCATTGCCAGGTAATAGATCGGCGGAACGTCCCAGATGTGCATCAGCCGCTCGGCTTCAGCCAGTTCGGCAAAGGCCCGGGCGAACTCGCCGCCATAGCCTTCGATACGCGCGATCACGCAATGGCCGATCAGCACGCTGATGTCGCGGCAGGCGCGGGCTTCGGTGAGGCCTGCCTGCAACCGCGCCAGGCCGACCTGGGGTTGCATGCGCAAGGTCAGCAGGAAACCCTCGTACATGATCAGCCGCGCCCGCACCGCATAAAGCCGCTGGGGCGATAATGCATGCAAACGCTGCAAACCCTGGTGCACTTCGTCCAGCGCCCGCAGGATTTCGCCTCGCGCCTGCAAGACCCGGGCACGATCGTAATGGGCCAGGGCCTCGAACAATGGGTTGCCGACCCGCTGTGCCAGCTCCAGGGAATCGCGGTTCAGGTTCCGGGCACGCCACAGGTCGCCGTCGGCAATCGCCAGGTTCGACAAGGTGGACAGGCACATCAGCCTTTGGCCGTAGCGTTTTTGCGGCAGGCTCTCCAGGGCTTCGCTGCAATAACGCACGGTGGCCTCGCGATCACCACGGCCACGGGCGACAATGCCGCTCAGGGCCAGCCATTGGGCAAGCATGGACTTTTGCGCGGTGGCCGAGGGGGCCGGCAGGAAACGACTCAAGTGCGCGGCCAGCTCTTCGGCGGCGTCCAATTGACAGGCCAGGCCCAAGGCCCAGCTGTAGAGCACGATCAGCCGCGGCGTGCTGATGAGCAGGCTGTCGGGCAAATCCATTTTCCAGCGCAGCAACATGCCGACGTTCTGCTCGGCCAGCAGCTGCTCCTCCGAAAGGTTCTGCACCAGGTTCGCCGCCACGTCCAGGTGCCCGGCCCGCAGCGCCTGTTCCACGGCTTCGTCGATCAGGCCCTGGGCGTTGAACCAGCGACAGGCCCGCAGGTGCAGGGTCGCGGCCGGGACCATGGCCGGCGCGCTGGGGCGACTGCGCAGCAGGTCGGAAAACAAGTGGTGATAACGATACCAGTGGCCATGCTCGTCCAGCGGCACCAGGAATACCTGGTGAGCCGCCAGGTAACGCAGGATTTCGTCACTGTCGTGGGCTTCGCGCACGGCATCGCACAGCGCGCTGCAAAAGCGTTCCTGAGGGGCCGTGTCGTAGAGGAACGCCTGCACCTCGGCGGGCAGGCAATCGATGACCTCTTCGAGCAGGTAATCGCGGATCAGCCCTTCCCCTCCGTGCAAGGCCTGGGGCAGCAGGCCTTCGCTGCCGGCTTCGGAGGCGGCCAGCAGCCAGAACCGCAGCCCGGCCACCCAGCCTTCACTGCGCTGGATGAGGTTTTCCAGCGCCTCGCCGCGCAACGAGCTGCTGTGATGCTGGAGCAGGGTCAAGGCTTCGTCATGGGTCAGGCGCAGGTCTTGCTCGTTGAGTTCGAGCAATTGCCGCGACAGGCGCAGGCGCGCCAGGTGCCAGTCCGGGCGCTGGCGACTGGTGACGAGTACCAGCAAACCGTCGGGCAGGTGATTGAGGAAAAATTGCAGGCAGCGATCCAGCACCGGGCTTTGGGCCAGGTGGTAATCGTCGAGGACCAGCAACAAGGGATCACGGAGCGATAAGTGGGCGGACAATTCGTCCAGCAAGCCATCGAGCCATTCTTCGAAGGCGAAGGGTTGATGGCGCTGGCGCATTTTCAGCAGCCCCAGTGCCCGGCCACCCAGTTGCGGGAAAAATGCCTGGAGCCCTTCGAGCAAGCGTTCCAGGAAACGCCCCGGATCGTTGTCCCGGGCACTGAGCCCCAGCCAGAGGCTTTGCCAATGGGCCGGCAGGCTCTGGCAGAACTCCACCGCCAGGGAGCTTTTACCGAACCCCGCCGGGGCACTGACCAACAGCAACCGCCCCCCGAGCCCGGCGCTCAAACGCTCGCACAACCGCGGCCGCGCGACATGGCCGTCGGGCAAGGGCGGGCGGTAGAAACGCCCGTCCTGTACCGCGATGGCTGCGCGGGCAGAATCCGGAAGTGAAGACAAATCAGTCATGGCCGGCTCTTGTAGGAATGCGGGTGGCGGCGTTGCAGATGTCCGCAGACTAGCGGTAAACGAGGAGGTATTGAAGGGAGTGCTACAAATGGCTACAAAAAGACTACAAGCCGACCGACTCTAAAAATTCAGGCGGCCACCGCTCTTGTGGCGAGGGAGCTTGCTCCCGCTGGGTTGCGAAGCAACCCGCAAGGCAGCGACTGCGTTGTACCTGACACAATGAGTAGGCTGGTTTGGGGCTGCTGCGCAGCCCAGCGGGAGCAAGCTCCCTCGCCACAGGGTTTTGTGTTGACTGATCGAACAAAAAAACGCCCCGAACCAGTCGGGGCGTTGTTTCGAGGATGCGGCCTCGGGTGGAGCGGTTTAGCGGATGCCGTCCTGACGCAGTGCGTTCGGGGTGAAGTCGGCGGTGGTGGCGGTGAAGCCGAAGTCGTAGGCCGATTTCTCTTCGTTCTTCATGCCCAGCGCCAGGTAGCGGCCGGACTGCAGGTCATAGAGAGTTTCCAGGGCGTACCACGGCACTTGCTTGTCGTAGTAGTTCTCGGCATGGGCCTCGGCCACGCGCCACAGTTGGCCACGACCGTCGTAGTGGTCGATCACCGCGGCTTGCCAGGTGTCTTCGTCGATGTAGAAGTCACGCTTGGCGTAGATGTGACGCTGGCCTTCCTTCAGGGTCGCGGTCACATGCCAGACGCGACGCAGCTCGTAGCGGGTCAGGTCCTGGTTGATGTGGCCGGCCTTGATGATGTCGGCGTATTTGAGTTGCGGCGAATCGATCTTGTAGCTGTTGGCGGCGATGTACATCTCTTTCTTGCCTTCCAGCTTCCAGTCGTAGCGGTCCGGTGCGCCGTTGTACATGTCCAAGTTGTCGGAGGTACGCAGACCGTCGGCCGCCGTACCCGGGCCGTCATAGGACACTTGCGGGGCACGGCGCACACGGCGCTGGCCAGCGTTGTAGACCCACGCCGAACGCGGCTCCTTCACTTGGTCCAGGGTCTCGTGCACCAGCAGCACGCCACCGGCCAGGCGCGCCGGCGCGGTCACTTGCTGCTTGAAGTAGAACAGGATGTTGCCCGGGTTGGCCGGATCGAAATCCTTCATCTTGTCGCGGAACACGAACTGGTCGCGGAAGTACACCAGGCTGTACGAACCATTGGGCTGCGGGGTAGCCTGGGTGACCAGGCGCGTCACGCTGCCGCCGCGATAGCGGGTGATGTGGTTCCAGATGACTTCCACGCCGCTCTGGGGAATCGGGAACGGCACGGCCGTCTCGAAGTTCTCCAGGCCGTTGCCGCCGGAGACCAGCTTGGTGTTGACCGCGTTTTTCTTGATGGAGGCGAACACCTCGTCCGGCACGGTGGCGCCGCGATGGGTCGGGTAGACCGGCATCTTGAAGGTTTCCGGGTAGCGCTTGAACATCGCGTACTGGCCGGGGGCGAGTTTGTCCTTGTACTGCTCGACGTTCTGCGCAGTGATGGTGAACAGCGGTTTTTCAGTCGGGAATGGATCGGCCAGGAAGCCCTTGCTGTCCACGGCACCGGCGTTCTTGGCCATGGGTTTCCAGGCCGAGATCGAGCCATCGGCATTGCCGGCCATCTCGGCGCCCATCGGCGTCAGGCTCTTGCCGAGCTTGTCGGCCTCGGCCGCGGGTACTGCCGCCATGACGCTGGCGGCCAGCAGAGATAACCCCAGAACACCGACCTGCAACAGATTCTTTGTTATTTTCATAGTGTGTCGTCCTGAAATACGGTGCTTAGAAGGTCACGCCGACGCTGAGCGCCAGGAAGTCACGATCGTCCACAGTGCTGAAATCGCCACCAAAGAAGTTGGTGTAGGCCAGGCTGGCGTTGTAGGTGTTCTGGTACTCGGCATCCAGCCCGAGGCTGACGGCTTTGCGGCCTTCCTCGAAGTTGCCGCCAGGGCCCGGCGAGTAACCCTTGACGTCATGGGACCAGGCCACGTTGGGCTTGAGGTTCACGCCGGCGAACACGTCCGGGTATTCCCAGATGGCGCGAGCGCGGTAGCCCCAGGACGTGGAGGTGGTGAAGCCGTCGTTGTTGCAGTTGCTGTTGACGTCGTTGATGGTCTGGCCGCCCCCCGCCGCAGTAGACGTATTGAGCGAGTTGCAGAAGCCGTTGGGCAGCTCACCCGGCCCAAACACCGGATCACGGCCATAACGAGCGTCGGATTTGCTTTCCAGGCCACCGACATGGGTTACCCCGACTTCACCTACCAGGGTCAGGCGGCTGGCGCCCATGACTTGATCGAGGAAGTGCGTGAAGGTGGTCTGGAACTGAGTGATCTCTTTACGGCGATAACCATGCAGGTCTTGACCCGGCGTGCCCTGGAGCACCGATGCATCACCAAATCCGGGAAGTGGCGTCACACCGGCGAAAAGAATGTCAGTGGTGCTCAGTTGCACCGGTGCATTCGGCCGATAGCTGATCTCACCGCTCCACGCCGTGCCGGTGGGCAGTGTCGTGGAGAAACTCAGGCCATAGAGACGGATATCTTCCGGGTATTCGACGAAGTAGTTGGAGTTACCCGCAACGATCAGAGGACGCAGTGCCGCGATGGGCCCCGCGGTGTAGAACTGCTGCGCAGCGCCTTGGGCACTGAAAATCGGTGCACGGCTGTGGTAGTTCATGAAGTAGGCACCGAACTCGGTGTCCAGCGGTTCGAACATGTATTTCAACGATGCGCCCCACTGGCCGCTATCGCGGGCATCGCGGTCCGGGCCACGACGTACCAGCACGCCTTCTTCGTTGATATCGACACCCTGGCCTTCCAATATTGGAAGAATGACGCCCGGCAGCGGAATGGTCGAACGCTTGTTCAGCACCCGCAGGTTATCGGTGCAACCGTCGGCAATCACATCCGGCTGGGAGAAGAACGTACCGCAGTTATCCACCACGGTCTGGTCCCATTCAATCTGATAGAACGCCTCGGCCGACAGGTTGTCGGTCAGGCTCTGGGACACGTAGAACATGTTGACCGGGATCAGGCCTTCCTTGATCTCGGCGCCAGGACGACGGAACGCGGACACGTCGACCGGGTTGATGGAGTTGATGCCGCCCTGGATGAACGTACTTTCACCCCAACTGACCACTTGCTTGCCCAGGCGCACGGAGCCTGGCTGATCGGCAATGGCATAGTTGTGGTAGACGAACGCATCGAGGATCTGCCCGCCGGAGGACTTGGCGCCTTCCTTGCGGTTGCTGTCGCTGATGTCCTTGTACAGGCGGTGTTCGTCCTTGAGTTCGAAGTCGTACCAGTACTTGCCGCGCACGAACACGCCGGTATCGCCGTACTTCAGTTCCAGGTCATGGATGCCCTTGAAGATCTTCGAGAAGGTTTCCCCTCGCTTGAAGTTCAGGTGACCGTCGTCGGAGGTCTGCGACAAGCCCTTGCCGCCATTGTTGACACCGATCAGGTCTCGGTTGGCCTTGGCCGTGGACCAGCTCGCGCCGACCGACAGGGACGAGTCGAACTGGCCTTCGATTTCACCGATGTTGAAACTGACGCCGAATGCTGGCCCGGCGAGCGAAGAGGCGAGACTGACCGCCAGAGGCAGTTTTGCCCGGCGCCAGAACGTGGTTGCTGAGGTCATCGACGCTACTCCATGTGCATTATTGTTATGGCAATGGACATTTCAAAAACACCTCGGCGGCAGGGAGCGGCAGCGTCCCGACATACGCCGAAGTCGCATCGCCCTTTCGTGCGTGCGCCCCGTTCTTGAGAATCCGTGAGCGGACTATAGCCAGCAGGTAGTACGGCTTGATCCCTCTAAAGTGTGATTTGCAGCCCGCGACCACTCTGGAACAGTCCTTTCGCCAGGCCGACAGATGCCGGCACGGCAAGGATGGCTGAAATTTGCGGTTTGACAAGGCAAGCGCTTGCTTGGTGGGGCTGCCGTGCCCTTTCGGGCACGGCAAAAAGGCCTAAAGCGTGGACAGGAAGGTGCTGTTGTTGCTCTGCCATTCGGTGATGTCGATGCGGATACGCTTCTTGTCGAGCTTGCCGACGCTGGTCTTGGGAATTTCCGTAACAAGGGCGATCTGGCTCGGGATTGCCCACTTGCTCAAGTGCCCCAGCTCGACGAACGGCTTGAGGTGTTCCTTGAGTTCGCGAGCCCCGATCTCATGCCCTTCTCGAATCACCAGCAAGGCAAACGGCCGCTCGCCCCACTGCGGATCGGGAATGCCGACCACTGCTACTTCGCGTACCGCCGCATGACGGCTGATGAGGTCTTCCAGGTCCAGGGAGGAGATCCATTCGCCACCGGTCTTGATCACGTCCTTGATGCGATCGCGAATGTCGATGAAGCCCATGTTGTCCAGCGTGGCGACGTCGCCGGTGTGCAGCCAGCCGCCGGCCCAGAGCTCGGCGCCCTTCTGTGGCTCGTTGAAATAGCCCTCGGTGAGCCACGGCGCGCGCAGCACCAGTTCGCCCTGGGTCTCGCCGTCGGCCGGCAGGAACCGCCCCTCGGCATCGACGATCGCCGCCTCCACCAGCGGCCCCGGCACGCCGGCCTTGATCCGATAGGTGGTGCGCTCGTCCTCGCTGCCGGCCATCAATTCGTCGTTGAGGTGGGCGCAGGATACCAGTGGGCCGGTTTCCGACATGCCATAGGCGGCAGTGAGCTGGATGCCCCGCGCCTTGGCCGCTTCGTACAGGCTGCGATTCAGGGCGCTGCCGCCGATGACGATCTTCCAGCCGCCGAAGTCGGTGTCCTGGGCGCCCTTGGCATTGAGGACCATTTGCAGGATGGTTGGCACGCAATGGGAAAAGGTGACCTTTTCCTTGCGCCACAGCTGGACCAGGAACTCGGGATCGTAGCGCCCCGGGTAGACCTGCTTGAGCCCGAGCATGGTCGCCACGTAGGGCAGGCCCCAGGCATGGACATGGAACATCGGCGTGATCGGCATGTACACGTCGTTGGTGCCCAGCAGCCGCACGCTGTCGATGGCCCCCATGATGGTCGCCACGCCCATGGTGTGCAGCACCAGTTGCCGATGGGTGAAGTACACGCCCTTGGGGTTGCCCGTGGTGCCAGTGGTGTAGAACGTGGTGGCGACGGAGTTTTCGTCGAAATCCTGGAAGTCGTAGGTGGGCGCCGCGGCGGCCAGCAATTGCTCGTACTCACCCACCAGGTTCGGCAGGTCGGCGGTTTTTTCCGGCAGGTCGGTCAGCAGCAGGGTCTTGTCCACGGTGGTCAGGTGCCCGGCTATCGCCTGGTACAAGCCGACGAACTCGCTGTTGACCAGCACGAAGCGGTCCTCGGCGTGGTTCATGGTGTAGACGATCTGCTCCGGTGACAGGCGCACGTTGATGGTGTGGATCACCGCGCCGATCATTGGGATCGCGAACATGCATTCCAGGTAGCGATGGCTGTCCCAGTCCATCACCGCCACGGTATCGCCGGCCTTGACCCCCGCCTCGGTCAACACGTTGGCCAGGCGCGCGACCCGTTCAACCAGCGTCGGATAGCTGTAGCGCAACTGGTCACGGTAGATGATCTCGCGGGTTTTCTCGTAACGCGTGCCGGACATCAGCAGCCGCTTGATCAGCAGCGGGTATTGATAGGCGCCTTCGGCGGGAGGAATAACGCGAGTCTGCAACATAAGAGTCCCTTTTCTGACTGCACGGTCTTGGCTGGAAGCAAGCACTCTAGAGCGCTTATACGCGGATCAAATCAGCCAAAGGAATGATTTGATCCGCGCGCAAATACTAGCCTTGAGCCATCTCGCACCCAGGTTTCGCAAGCATTGCGCAACCAAACCTTGTCAGATCGGGATCCAACAGCGAGCATAGGTGTCACGCCTGTTACAAAAGCCTGCGGGGAAATGCCCTGGCAGGTCTCCAGCATGCCACCACTTTTTGACAGAAAATAATGAACACCGAACTGACCTCTTCCCAGGCCACCGCGCCTCTAGGTGCGCCGCTTGTGTCGATCGTGGCCCCTTGCTACAACGCCGGGAAGTACTTGGAAGAAGCGATCCACAGCCTCTTTGCCCAGGATTACCGGAACGTTGAGGTCATCGTGGTCGACGACGGCTCCACCGACGACAGCCTGGCCATGCTCCGGCAGTTGCAGCAAACCTACGCTTTCCAGCTCTACTCCCAAGAGAACCAGGGCGTGAGTGCGGCACTCAACCACGGGCTGAAATATGCCAAGGGCACGTACGTCGCCACCCCGGACCTTGACGATGTGATGCTGCCCCATTCGATCAGGGTCCGTGCCCAGTACCTGGACGAGCATCCGCAGGTGGGCTGTGTCGGCGCGCTGATCATCTACATGGACAGCGATGGCCGGACCATCAAGGAGCAACAACGCGACCACATCCAGGTGCATACCTTCGATGACCTGCTGCGCAACGCCGCGGTCATCGGCGCGCCCGCGGCCCTGTATCGCATGAGCGCCCTGCGGGACGCCGGTTTTTATGATCCGCAGCTAAGGGTCCAGGATTTCCAGATCACCCTGCGGATCGCCCGCCAGGGTTATGAGATCCATGAACTACCGATCTGCGTCACGCGCTATCGCCGCCACCCCAATAACCTGTCGAGGAAATACCGCTTGATGCTCAAGACGGACCTGCAGGCCATCGAGCCCTATCGGGATCACCCCGCCTACCAGTCGGCCCGTACGGTGCTGGTGCACAAAGCGCTGAAGTACGCCGTGGTCGAGGATCGGAAAGAAGCCTGGCAGCTGTTGCGCAGCATCCCCTGGCGCCACTGGAACAAAACCAGTTTCAAGCGCTTCAAGCGGCTGGCCTTGCGATTGCCGATGACAAGGTCCTAACCATGAAGTTCTTGCAGAAACTCAAGGAACGCAAAGTACGAAAGCACCTCAAGGGCCTGGAAAAACTCGAACGAGCGCCGGAAAAAATCCGTCTGCGTTATCCGAAATACCAGGTCGGGGTGGGCACGTATGGCATTCCCGAGGTGATGGAGTTCGGCGACGACACGGTCCTCAAGGTCGGTTCCTATACGTCGATCGCCGAAGGGGTGAAGATCCTGCTGGGCGGTGGACATCGCACCGACTGGGTCAGCACGTTTCCATTCCCACTGATGATCGATGAAGCCCGGCACATTCCCGGCAGCAACCCGACCAAGGGTGACGTGGTGATTGGCAGCGACTGCTGGATCTGCGCTGACGCGATGATCCTGTCGGGCGTGACCATCGGCCATGGCGCCGTGGTCGCCGCCGGCGCGGTGGTGACACGCGATGTCGAGCCCTACGCCATGGTGGGCGGCAACCCGTGCCGGTTCATTCGCTGGCGCTTCGAGGAGCCGGTGCGTCAGGCCCTGCTGGAGTCGGCCTGGTGGGAATGGCCGATGGAAGAGGTCAAGGCGGTGTCACCCCTGCTGTGCAGTGACAACATCGACGCTTTTCTGGATTACGCCCGCCAACGGCATTGATCGCCCCAGCCGCGTGGAAGCGATCATAGGAGAGCGCGCAACGGTCAGTGCGCCTCGGTAAACGCCAGCTTCACCCCGATGGCGACGAGCACCGCGCCCATGGTCCGGTCGAACCAATGGCCCATGCGCGCGAAACCGGCGCGCACCCGTTGCTGGCTGAACAACAACGCCACCAGGCAGAACCAGACCGCCGTCGCCACCGCCAGGTACACGCCGTAACCGGCCTGGATCGCCAACGGCGTATGGGGGTTGATGACCACGGTGAACAGCGACAGGAAAAACAGCGTCGCCTTGGGGTTCAGGCCGTTGGTGACAAAACCTGAAATGAACGCGCCGCGGGCGGTCCGCTCGCCGACTTCCTTGTGCAGGTTTTCCTCGGCCGGCTTGGCCGGTTGCGCCCGCAGTGCCTTGAAGCCGATGTACAGCAAGTACGCGGCAGCGGCCCACTTCAGCGCGTTGAACAGCACGATCGATTGCGACACGATCAGGCCAATGCCCAGCAACGAATAGCCCACGTGCAGGAAAATCGCCGTGCCGACGCCCAATGCCGTCCAGGTTCCGGCACGGCGGCCATGGGTCACGCTTTCACGCACCACCACGGCAAAATCCGGCCCGGGGCTGGCAACAGCCAGCAGGTGGATCAGGGCGACGGTGAGGAATTCGGTGAGGTACATGGAAGCTCCTTACGACAATCTTTTGTTGGATGAAGTCCCGTGTCGAGGGGGCTTGCTCCCTCGCCACGGGTGTTCGGCGCCAGGGCCGCATTCATCTGATAGGCTCGCCACATTACGCCTTCGGTTCTTGACATAAAAGGTACAGCTGATGACAAACACCGCCCGCGCCGTTTTCCTCGACCACCCTTCCCTGGACCTCGGCGACCTGGACCTGAGCCCGTTGCGCAGTTGCTTCGGCGAACTGCAACTGTTCGCCCGGACCACGCCGGACCAGGTCATCGAGCGGCTCAAGGGCGTCACTGTGGCAATCACCAACAAAATCGTGATCGATGCCCAGGCCATGGCGGCCAGCCCTGAACTGAAGCTGATCCTGATCAGTGCCACGGGCACCAACAATGTCGACCTGGCGGCCGCCCGTCACCACGGCATTACGGTGTGCAATTGCCAGGGCTACGGCACGCCCTCGGTGGCCCAGCACACCCTCATGCTGTTGCTGAACCTGGCGACGCGCCTGGGCGATTATCAAAAAGCGGTGGGGGAAGGTCGCTGGCAGCAGGCTTCGCAGTTCTGCCTGTTGGACTATCCGATTGTCGAGCTTCAAGGCAAGACCCTGGGCTTGCTCGGCCATGGCGAGTTGGGCAGCGCCGTCGGGCGGCTGGCCGAAGCTTTTGGCATGCACGTGCTGCTGGGGCAGATCCCGGGGCGCCCGGCCCGCCCCGACCGCTTGCCGCTGGAGCAATTGTTACCGCAAGTCGATGCCCTGACCCTGCACTGCCCGCTCAACGAGCACACCCGGAACTTCATCGGTGCCCGCGAACTGGCGCTGCTCAAGCCCGGCGCATTCGTGGTCAATACCGCCCGTGGTGGATTGATCGACGAACAGGCCCTGGCCGAGGCACTGCGCAGCGGTCACTTGGGAGGCGCCGCCACCGACGTGCTCAGCGTGGAGCCGCCGACCCAAGGCAACCCGCTGCTGGCCGGCGATATCCCACGGTTGATCGTCACCCCACACAACGCCTGGGGCAGCCGCGAAGCGCGGCAACGGATCGTCGGCCAAATGAGCGAAAACGCCCAGGGCTTTTTCAGCGGTACAGCGCGGCGTGTCGTCAGTTGATAAACTGCCGCACTTTTTTTTACCCGCTTTATCAAGGAGCAGACCATGGATCCGCGCAGTGAAGTACTGCTTCGTCAGGCCGAGTTATTCCAGGGTTCGGTGTTGTTGGCCGGCCTGCCCGCCGACGATTTGCTCGGCCGTTTGCCAGAAGCCCATGGTTGGTGCTGGCATGCCGGCGATCAGGCGGCGCTGGACGCTCGTTTTCCCGAGCGCAGCCACTTTGGCGTGACCGTGCCCGAGCGTGCGTTCGACACCGCTGTGGTGTTCCTGCCCAAGGCCAAGGACCTGACCGACTACCTCCTCAACGCCGTGGCGGCGCGCCTGGCCGGACGCGAGGTGTACCTGGTGGGGGAAAAACGCAGCGGCATCGAAGGGGCGTCCAAGCAGCTCAACCCGTTCGGCAAGCCGCGCAAGCTCGATAGCGCCCGGCACTGTCAGCTGTGGCAGGTCACTGTCGCCAACGCGCCTACGGCCAAGCCCCTGGAAAGCCTGGCCCAGACCTACGAACTGCCCCTGGCCGAAGGCCCGCTGAAGGTCATCAGCCTGCCGGGGGTATTCAGCCACGGTCGCCTGGACCGCGGCAGTGCGCTGCTGTTGGAACACCTGGATAAACTACCCAGCGGGCATCTGCTCGACTTCGGCTGCGGCGCCGGGGTGCTGGGGGCGGCGGTCAAGCGGCGCTATCCGCACAACACCGTTACCCTGTTGGACGTGGACGCATTCGCTGCCGCCAGCAGTCGCCTGACCCTGGCCGCCAATGGCCTGGAAGCGGAGGTACTGACCGGTGATGGCATCGACGCCGCACCGATGGGTTTGAGCGCGATCTTGAGCAACCCGCCGTTCCATGTCGGCGTGCACACCGATTACCACGCCACGGAAAACCTGCTGCGAAAAGCAGCCAAACATCTGAAAAACGGTGGCGAACTTCGGCTGGTCGCCAATAGTTTTCTCAAGTACCAGCCGCTGATCGAAGAGCATTTGGGCGTCTGCGCGATCAAGGCCGAAGGCCAAGGCTTTCGCATCTACCGGGCCAAGCGTGGTTGAAATTTTTTAGGAAACAGCACTTGCTCAATCGGATTTGCCTAGGCAGAATCCGCTCCGTCCTAGGGGAGTAGTCTCCCGCGAGCGCCATGCTCGCCCGGCATACGTCAACATACTTGGTCAGCAGACCATGGCGTATGCGGCCCAAGCGTCCACGCAGATGGTCGCTGGGTTTGACAAGACCTATGACACGCACACCTTACCCGGGGCGGGAAGGCTGTACGTGTCATAGCCGTGTCGACCCGCCCCTTTAGGAAATCCCTGATGCTGGACTCACTCCTCGTACCTACGGCGATCGTTGCGCTGGCCGAAATCGGCGACAAGACGCAATTGCTCGCACTCATCCTGGCGGCTCGCTTTCGCAAACCCTGGCCGATCATCGCCGGCATCGTTGCCGCGACCCTGGCCAACCATGCGGCAGCCGGCGCGGTCGGGGCCTGGGTCAGCGGTTTTTTCTCCAACGCGGTCCTGCACTGGATATTGGCGGCCAGCTTCACGGCCACGGCACTGTGGACCCTGGTCCCGGACAAACTGGACGATGAAGAAGCCAACACGGCCCGCCGGTTCGGCCCGTTCCTGACCACACTGATTGCGTTCTTCCTGGCGGAAATCGGCGACAAGACCCAGATCGCCACGGTGATGCTCGCCGCGCAATACCCGGAGTTGTGGCTGGTGATCATCGGCACCACCGTGGGCATGTTGATTGCCAACGTGCCGGTGGTCCTGGCGGGCAATTTCGCCGCCGAAAAGCTGCCCCTGACCCTGATTCGCCGCCTGGCCGCCTCGGCGTTCTTCGTCCTGGCGATCGTGGCGGTGTACAAGGCGATGCAGAGTAGCGGGTGGGTTTGATACCGCGTCATCAGCCTCGCTCCCACAGAGGCTACAGATCATTGTGGGAGCGAGCTTGCTCGCGATGAGGCCGACAGCCTCACCGCATGACGATGCTTATTTCTTGGCTTGCTGATACAGCGGCATCACCTTAGGAATCGCCGCTTGCAACGAAGCGATACGACTGCTCGACGACGGGTGGGTGCTCATGAATTCCGGCGGTGCGCCCTCCGAAGCCTTGGCCATCTTGTTCCACAGGGTGATCGCCGCATTCGGGTCGTAGCCGGCACGGGCCGCCAGTTCGAGGCCGATCAGGTCGGCTTCGTTCTCGTTGCCACGGCTGTTGGGCAAGGTCATGCCGTAGTTGGCGACGGTGTCGGCCAATGCCAGACTGTCCTGGCCAAGGCCGAACAAGGCACCGGCGCCCTGCTTGGCCATCTCGATGCCATAGGCCTTGGACATCGCTTCGCGCCCGTGCTCGCGCAGGGCGTGGGCGATTTCATGGCCCATGATCGCGGCGATTTCAGCGTCGGTCAGCTTCAGTTGGTCGATCAGGCCGGTGTAGAACATGATCTTGCCGCCAGGGCCGCAATTGGCGTTGAGTTCATCGCTCTTGATCAGGTTCACTTCCCAGTTCCACTGGGCCGAATCCGGGCGGAACACCGGCGCCTGGGCAATCAAGCGGTCGGCAATGACCTGGATGCGCTTGGCATCGTTGCTGGTCTTGTCCAGCGCACCCTGGGCTTTGGCCTCGCCCATCGTCTTTTGATAGGACTGGGCGTACATCTGGTTGACCTGGTCGGTCGACAGCATGCTGAACATGTACTGCTTGCGCTCCACACCCACGGCTCCGCCGCTGGTGGTGTTGACCGACTGGCAACCGGCGAGCAGCAGCGCCGCGCTCAGAGCACTCACCATCAATGTCTTGTTCATGTAAAAGAAGCTCCCTGGAAACGTGGGCGTATCCTAGGCCTTGATTTGTATCGGCGCCAGATACACAACGAGGGATTAGCGTTTTTTCGGACAGATCCCACCGCATCCATTTGCGACACCCACGCAGCTATTAGAGTCACCCGACGAACAGCGTCTCATGCCGCACCACAGAAACGCCGATAAAGATCCCAGACGTCATTTCCGCGTCCGGAGACTTTATGAAATTCAAATCGATCCAGTTTTCCGTGGCCGCCCTGGCCGGCGCCATCGTGCTCAGTGTGGTTGGCGCCCTTGTGCTGTACGCCCTGTTTGCCGGCGCCCGCACCCAGGAGATGGTGCAACAGCGCACCAAGGCGCAGTTCGAGCAACTCATCGAACAACGCCTCAGTGCCCTGGCGCGCACCCAGGCCAGCCTGATCCAGCGGGAACTGGAAGCACCGCTGCTGCTCGCCCGCGGCCTGGCCACCACGAACGCCTTGATGGGCATCAACGGCGCGGACGGCAACCCGCAACTGAAGGTGCCCCGCGAGCAGATGATCAGCCTGCTGCGGGAAACCGTGGTGCGCAACCCGAAGATCCTCGGCGCCTACATCGCCTGGGAGCCGAACGCCATCGACCACGACGACGCCAACTATGTGAACAGCCCGGTGGTGGGCATGGAAACCAACGGGCGTTTCCTGCCGTGGTGGTTTCGCAACCAGGATGGTTCCCTGGGCCTGGAAAAACTCGCCGACGTGACCGACCAGAAACTGCTCTCCACCGGCATTCGCGCCAGTGAGTACTACCTGTGCTCCCAGGACAGCAAGAAAGCCTGCGTGATCGACCCGGCGCCCTATCGCGTCGGCAGCACGATGACCATGCTCGCCTCGTTCATCGAACCGATCATGATCGATGGCAAGTTCCAGGGCATCGTCGGCGCCGACCTGTCGGTGAACTTCATCCAGGACATGCTCGTGGCCGCCGACGGCAAGCTGTACGACGGCGCCGGGGAAATGGCCCTGCTCTCAAGCAACAACCGGCTGGTGGCCTTCACCAAGGACCCGAGCAAACTCGGGGAAAAAGCCGCCGACCTGCTGGATGCCAGCGAATTGGACAACCTGGCCAAGCTGGGCGTCGGCGAGGTGCGCTACGACATCGACGAAGAACACGGGCATATCGAGGTGTACATGCCGTTCGGCATCGGCGAGACCAACGCCCGCTGGACGCTGATGCTGCAGTTGCCACTCAATGCGGTCATGGCCGACCTGCAAGCCTTGCAGCAAGACCTCGACCATCAGCGCCAGGCCGATATCTTCGGCATGGCGATGGTGGGACTGGTGATCGCCGGCATCGGCCTGCTGGTGATCTGGCTGGTGGGCCATGGCATTGCCCGGCCGCTCAAGCAAATGGTGGCGATGCTCGATGACATCGCCCAGGGCGAAGGCGACCTGACCCGTCGCCTGGTGAGCGACCGCGCCGATGAGCTGGGGGCGATCGCCAGGGGCTTCAACACCTTCCTGAGCAAATTGCAGGGCATGATCACCCAAGTGGTGACCTCGGTGCAGAGCGTCAGCGATTCATCGGAGCACACGGCCGATATTGCGATCCGCACCAATCAGGGCGTGCACAAGCAAATGTCCGAGATCGATCAGGTCGCCACTGCGGTGCACGAAATGACCGCCACCGCCCAGGACGTGGCCCGCAACGCGACCCAAGCGGCCCAGGCCGCCAGTCATGCGGACCAGGCCGCCAGCCAGGGCATGCAGATCGTCCGGGATACCTCCACCTCCATTGGTGCCCTGGCCGTGGAAATCGGCAAAGCGGTGGGTGTGGTGCAGACCCTGGCCAAGGACAGCGAGAACATCAACGCGATCCTCACCGCCATCCGCGGGATCGCCGAGCAGACCAACCTGCTGGCCCTCAACGCGGCCATCGAAGCTGCCCGGGCCGGTGAGCAAGGCCGTGGTTTCGCGGTGGTCGCCGATGAAGTGCGCAACCTGGCGCAGAAGACGCAGCAGGCGACCGAAGAAATCCAGGCGATGATTCAGCAGCTGCAACAAGGCACCCGGGACGTGGTGCGAGTGATGGAAGACAGCCAGCACCGTACCGATGAAAGCGTGCAGCACGCGGCGAAAGCGGCCCAAGCCCTGGAAACGATCACCCAGGCCGTGTCGGTGATCAACGACATGAACACCCAGATCGCCAGCGCCGCCGAGGAACAAAGCGCTGTGGCCGATGACATCAACCGCAACGTGATCAACATCGGGCAAGTGGCGAACGAAGTGGCCAGCGGCGCCGACGAATCCAGCGCGGCCAGCGCCGGGCTGACCAAACTGGCGGAGCAGCAGCGGCGGTTGATCAATCAGTTCAGGGTCTGATCCAAAGGCCCCATCGCGAGCAAGCTCACTCCCACAGGGGAATGCGATCACATGTGTGAGCGAGCTTGCTCGCGATGGCGCCAGTTCAGCCAACCTTGAAGTGACTGACACAACGCCAATGCAGGGTTTCAGAGTTCGCCGAGGGCTTCGATCAGGGCCTGGTTCTGCTCCGGTGTGCCAATGCTGATCCGCAGGAACTGGGCAATCCGCTCCTGCTTGAAGTGCCGCACGATCACCCCTTGCTCCCGCAGCTTCGCCGCCAACCCTGCCGCATCGTGCCGGGGGTGACGGGCGAAGATGAAGTTGGCCGCCGAGGGCAGCACTTCAAAACCCTTGGCTTCCAATTGGGCCACGACCCATTCACGGTGCTCGATGACTAACCGGCAAGTCCGGTCGAAATACTCGCGATCATCGAACGCCGCCGCGCCGCCGACGTTCGCCAGGCGATCCAGCGGGTAGGAGTTGAAGCTGTTCTTGATCCGCTCCAGCGCTTCGATCAAATCCGGATGGCCCACCGCCAGGCCCACCCGCAGCCCCGCCAGCGAGCGGGACTTGGACAATGTCTGTGTCACCAGCAGGTTCGGATAACGATCCACCAGGCTGATGGCCGTCTCGCCGCCGAAGTCGATGTAGGCCTCGTCGACCACCACCACCGAATCCGGGCTGGCCTTGAGGATCCGCTCGACCGCGTCCAACGCCAGCAGGCAGCCAGTCGGCGCGTTCGGGTTGGGGAAAATGATCCCGCCGTTCGGCTTGGCATAGTCCGCCGGGTCTATGCGGAATTGTTCATCCAGCGGCACTGCCTCGAACTGGATGCCATATAACCCGCAATACACCGGATAGAAGCTGTAGCTGATGTCTGGGAACAACAACGGCTGGTCGTGCTGCAACAGGCCGTGAAAGATGTGTGCCAGCACTTCATCCGAGCCATTACCCAGGAACACCTGGTTGCTCTGCACGCCGTAGTAGCGGGCCACGACGCCTTTGAGCAGGTCACTGTTGGGGTCCGGATACAGACGCAGATTGTCGTTCAGTTCGGTCTGCATCGCCGCCAAGGCCTTGGGCGATGGGCCGTAGGGGTTCTCGTTGGTGTTGAGCTTGACCAGGCGGGTCAACTTCGGCTGTTCGCCCGGCACGTAGGGCACCAGGTTCTTGACGAACGGGCTCCAGAATTTACTCATTTCAGTTCCCCTGCCCTTCTACGGAGTTCTCATCAAGAATGCGGTACTCGGCGCTGCGGGCGTGGGCGCTCAGCGATTCGCCACGGGCCAGCACCGAGGCGGTCTTGCCCAGCTCGGAAGCACCCTGCTCGGAGCAGAATATGATCGAGGAACGCTTCTGGAAGTCATACACCCCCAGCGGCGACGAAAAACGGGCGGTGCCGGAAGTCGGCAACACGTGGTTGGGCCCCGCGCAATAATCGCCCAGCGCCTCGCTGGTGTGGCGGCCCATGAAGATCGCGCCAGCGTGGCGGATCTGTGGCAGCCAGGCTTGCGGATCGGCAACCGACAACTCCAGGTGTTCCGGCGCGATGCGGTTGGCGACTTCGATGGCCTGTGCCATGTCATCGACCTTGATCAGCGCCCCACGGCCGTTGATCGAGGTGTTGATGATCTCGGCGCGGTCCATGGTCGGCAGCAGCTTGTCGATGCTGGCGGCAACCTTGTCGAGGAACTCGGCGTCCGGGCTGACCAGGATCGCCTGGGCGTCTTCGTCGTGCTCGGCCTGGGAAAACAGGTCCATGGCGATCCAGTCCGGATCGGTCTGGCCGTCGCACACCACGAGGATTTCCGAAGGGCCGGCGATCATGTCGATGCCCACCTGGCCAAACACGTGGCGCTTGGCGGTGGCGACATAGATATTGCCCGGCCCGACCACCTTGTCCACCCGTGGCACGCTTTCGGTGCCATAGGCCAGCGCAGCCACGGCCTGGGCGCCGCCGATGGTGAACACCCGGTCCACCCCAGCGATGCAGGCGGCAGCCAACACCAGTTCGTTGATTTCACCCCGCGGGGTCGGGACGACCATGACCACTTCGGTCACGCCGGCGACCTTGGCCGGAATGGCGTTCATCAGTACCGAGGAAGGATAGGACGCCTTGCCGCCCGGCACGTACAGGCCGGCCCGGTCCAGCGGCGTGACTTTCTGGCCCAGTACCGTGCCGTCGGCTTCGGTGTAGCTCCAGGAGTCCTGTTTTTGCCTTTCGTGATAATCACGCACTCGCGACGCGGCTTTTTCCAGGGCTTCGCGCTGGGGCACGGTGATCCGGGTCAGGGCCAGTTCCAGGCGCTCGCGCGGCAGGATCAGGTCGGCCATGGACGCCACTTGCAGGCCGTCGAATTTCTGGGTGAACTCCACCAGGGCGGCATCGCCACGCTCGCGCACAGCCTTGATGATGTCCAGCACCCGCTGATTGACCGAGTCGTCAGAAACGCTTTCCCAGCTCAGCAGATGGTCCAGATGATGTGCGAAATCCGGATCGGCAGCGTTGAGTCGGCGAATCGAAGTGGGAGCGGTCATGGCGAGGGCCTCATTAATGGCAAATGCTCAGGCGCCCTAAGCTACCAGTCCATTCGCGTGGGCACCTGAGAAAATTGGCTATGACACGGATAGACGGGCGCGACGCGAGGTCGCGCAGGTGAATCAGCCGCGGTGTCGCGATTCCACTGCCTTGCGCAGGGTATCGATCAAAGCCTGGATACGAGCATGCTGCATTTTCATGGATGCCTTGTTGACGATCAACCGGGAGGTGACGTCAGCGATGAAATCCTGGGGTTCCAGACCGTTGGCCCGCAGGGTATTGCCGGTGTCGACCACGTCGATGATCTTGTCCGCCAGGCCGATCAGCGGCGCCAGCTCCATCGAACCGTACAGCTTGATGATGTCGACCTGACGACCCTGCTCGGCGTAATAACGCTTGGCAATGTTGACGAACTTGGTCGCCACGCGCAAACGCCCCTTGGGCTCCGGCGCGCCGACTTTACCGGCGGTCATCAGCTTGCAACGGGCGATCTGCAGGTCCAGGGGCTCGTACAGGCCCTGGCCGCCGTATTCCATCAGCACGTCCTTGCCGGCAACACCCAGGTCGGCGGCACCATGTTCCACATAGGTCGGCACATCGGTGGCACGCACGATCAGCAAGCGCACGTCGGCCTGGGTCGTGGGGATGATCAGCTTGCGACTCTTGTCCGGATTCTCGGTCGGCACGATGCCCGCTTCAGCCAGAAGCGGCAGGGTGTCGTCAAGGATGCGGCCCTTGGACAGTGCGATGGTCAACATGGGAAACGTCAGTCCTTATCAAGGTACTCATGCCCGGTCGCAAGCGGCGCCGGACACACATCGAGGGTGAAACCACCCTCGACCTGAAACGAAATCAACGGGCACATCCGTGTGCCCATGCAGCCGGAACTAGCCCGGCACGCGGCGGATCTTGGCGCCAAGCATCTGCAGTTTCTCTTCGATGCACTCATAACCACGGTCGATGTGGTAGATGCGGTCGATCAGGGTATCGCCTTCGGCAACCAGGGCCGAGATGACCAGGCTGGCCGAGGCCCGCAGGTCGGTGGCCATGACTGGCGCGCCCTTGAGCTTCTCGGTGCCAGTGACGATGGCGGTGTTGCCTTCGACCTGGATCTTGGCGCCCATGCGATGCAGCTCGTAGACGTGCATGAAGCGGTTTTCGAAGATCGTCTCGATCACCGCGCCCGTGCCTTCGGCAATGGCGTTGAGGGAGATGAACTGCGCTTGCATGTCGGTCGGAAACGCCGGGTATGGAGCGGTCCGCACATTGACAGCCTTGGGCCGCTTGCCGTGCATGTTCACTTCGATCCAGTCTTCGCCGCAGGTGACTTCGGCACCGGCTTCCTTGAGTTTCTCCAGGACGGCTTCGAGGATGGTCGGATCGGTGTCCTTGACCTTGACGCGGCCACCGGTGACGGCAGCGGCCACCAGGTAGGTACCGGTTTCGATCCGATCCGGCATCACCTTGTAGGTGGCCGAATGCAGGCGCTCGACGCCATCGATGGTGATAGTGTCAGTGCCGGCACCGCTGATCTTGGCGCCCATGGCGATCAGGAAGTTCGCCAGGTCGACCACTTCAGGCTCGCGGGCCGCGTTTTGCAGCACGCTGCGGCCCTTGGCCAGTGCGGCGGCCATCATGATGTTCTCGGTACCGGTCACGCTGACGGTATCGAAGAAGAAGTGCGCGCCGCGCAAGCCGCCTTCCGGCGCCTTGGCCTTGATGTAGCCGCCTTCGACATCGATCACCGCACCCATGGCTTCCAGGCCGCGGATGTGCAGGTCCACCGGACGCGAGCCAATGGCGCAACCGCCAGGCAAGGCGACTTCGGCTTCACCGAAACGGGCGACCATCGGGCCCAGTACCAGGATCGACGCACGCATGGTCTTCACCAGCTCGTACGGGGCGATCAGGGTCTTGATGGTACGCGGGTCGATCTCGACGCTGAGCTTCTCGTCGATCACCGGCTCGATGCCCATGCGGCCGAACAGTTCGATCATCGTGGTGATGTCGTGCAGGTGCGGCAGGTTGGCCACGGTCACAGGACCATCGCACAGCAGGGTTGCGGCCAGGATGGGCAGGGCAGAGTTCTTTGCCCCGGAAATACGGATTTCGCCATCAAGACGAACGCCGCCGGTAATAATCAGTTTATCCATAAGAATCTCGAGGCCCTTGGGCTCAGGTGCGCTCGGCCCAGGCCGCGCTGCTGAAAAATTTCATCGTGACCGCGTGGATGCTGCCATCGGCAATCCATGGGTTCAAATGGGCATAGATGCTCTGCTGACGCTTCACTGGGCTCAATGCCGCCAGTTCATCGCTGATCACGTTCAGCTGGAAGTTGCAGCCTTCGCCTTCAACTTCCACCTGCGTACCAGGCAGCTTTCCTTCAAGGAAGCTCTTCACTTCTACAGCCTGCATGCTCAACCTCAATCGGCGCCCTGTGCGCGCGGGTCGCACATCATACAAAAAAGCCCCGCGCCTGCGAACCCCGCGAAGCAGGACTCTGACGGGGGGACTTTTCCAACAATGTGGTCAGGAGTGCGCCAACAGCTCGGTCAGCTCGCTGACCTGGGCTATTTCGCGCATGTCTTCGGGCATCCCACGGATGCTCCACGTTTTGCCGGCCGCCTTGGCGTCCCGCATGAAGCACAGCAGCAGCGACAAGCCGACACTGCTGGACTTCTGCACCGCCGAGCAGTCAATGACCACCTCGGCGGCACCGACGGACTTGATCAGCGCCTGGCCCTGCTTGCGCAAGGCCGGGCCGGTGCGGTAGTCCAGCACGCCACTGAGCAGCAGCTCACCCGCACCGCCCAGACGAACGGCCGACTCACTCACCGACTCGATCATTGTTCCTGCTTCTCTTTGGCTTCTTCGGTCACTTCCTTGGCCTTGGCGACTTCACCGGCCCAACCGTCGATAGTCTTGTCCAGATCGTTGCCGTTGCGCTGCATCGCGTCGGCGAACTGATCGCGGAACAGCTTGCCGATGTTGATGCCATTGATGATCACGTTGCGCACCTTCCACTCGCTGTTGATCTTCTCCAGCGTGTAGGAGACAGGGTAGACCGCGCCGTTGTTGCCCTTGACCTGCATGTCGACGCTGGTACGGGTGCCGCTTTCGTCCTTGGCCGGGGAAACGGTGATGCCCTGGTTGTTGTATTCCAGCAAGGCGTTGCCATAGAACTGCATCAGGCTGCGCTTGAAGTTCTCCTGGAAGCGGGTCATCTGCGCCGGGGTAGCCTTGCGCGAGTACTTGACGGTCATAATGCTCTTGGAGATGCCATCGGCGTCCACCACTGGGCCGACGATGCCGTTCAGCGCGTCATAGAACGCGCTGGGGTCTTGCTTGTACTTCTCTTTATTGGCGGCAAGGTCCGCCAACAGCCGGGTGGTCGTGTCCTGGATGATGTCATGGGCCGAAGGCGCGGCCACGGCGTTGGCCATCAACGGCAGCGCCGCGAGCAGCACCAACAGGCTACGTCGCAAGATAGAGATCATTCAAAGCTCCTCATTTGGCGTCTTTGCTAACGGTATTGAGCAGGAATTTACCGATCAGGTCCTCGAGCACCAGGGACGACTGCGTGTCATGGATGACGCCGCCGTCCTTGAGCACGGTGTCTTCCCCTCCCACGCTGATGCCGATGTATTTCTCGCCCAGCAGCCCGGCCGTGAGGATAGATGCAGTGGAGTCAGTCGGCAGGTTGTCCACGCGCTTTTCCAGCTGCAGCGTCACCCGACCGGTGAAATCCTCGCGGTTCAGATCGATTGCCGTGACCTTGCCGATGGTCACACCGGCCATGGTCACCTTGGCTCTGACCGTCAAACCGGCGATATTGTCGAAGTTGGCATAAAGTTTATAAGTATCGGTGCTTGCCGTCGGCGCCAGTCCACTGACCCGCAAGGCCAGCAGCAGCAAAGCCAGGATGCCAGCCAGCAAGAAAAGGCCGACACCGATTTCCAGGGTGCGGTTTTGCATCAGAAATCTCCAAACATCAAGGCGGTCAGAATAAAGTCAAGGCCCAGGACCGCCAGCGAGGCGTACACCACGGTCTTGGTTGTGGCACGGCTGATCCCCTCTGAAGTGGGCTCACAGTCATAGCCTTGGAACACGGCGATCCAGGTCACGACGAACGCGAACACGGCACTTTTGATCACACCATTGAGGACATCGTCGAGGAAGTCGACGCTGTTCTGCATGTTGGCCCAGTAGGATCCCTCATAGACCCCCAGCCAGTCGACGGCCACCCAGGAACCGCCCCAGATCCCCACGACGCTGAAAATCATCGCCAGCACCGGCAGGGAAATGAAGCCGGCCCACAGGCGCGGGGCAATGATGTACTTGAGCGGGTCGACACCGATCATTTCCAGGCTGGACAGCTGCTCGGTGGATTTCATGTTACCGATTTCAGCCGTCAGCGCCGAACCGGCCCGCCCGGCGAACAGCAGCGCAGTTACCACGGGGCCGAGCTCACGCAGCAGCGTCAGGGCGACCATCTGCCCGACGGCCTGCTCCGAACCGTAGCTGGACAAAATGCTGAAGCCCTGCAGCGCCAATACCATGCCGATGAAGATCCCGGAGACCACGATGATCACCAGGGACATCACGCCCACCGAGTGCAACTGCTTGATCAGCAGGCCAAAGCCGCCGCCCGTCGCGCTGCGGCCGAGCAAGGCGTGCATCAGGAACAGCGAGGAACGGCCCAGCACCGCCACCACATCGATGCCGGAGCGACCGAACAGACGAATTCTTTCCAACAGTGATTTCTTGCGCATCAGCGCTTCCCCAGCAGATCGGTACGGTAATCCGTGGCCGGAAAATGGAACGCCACGGGCCCGTCCGGATCACCCTTCATGAATTGGCGAATACGCGGGCTGTCCGAATCCGCCAGTTCCTGCGGCGTGCCCTGCCCCAGCACCTGGCCATCGCCGACCACATAGATGTAGTCGGCAATGCTGGCGGTTTCGGCCAGGTCATGGGAAACCACGATACTGGTGATGCCCAGCGCATCGTTGAGCAGGCGGATCAGGCGCACGAGCACACCCATGGCGATCGGGTCCTGGCCGACGAAGGGTTCGTCGTACATGAGGATCTTCGGATCGAGGGCAATCGCCCGCGCCAGCGCGACCCGCCGCTTCATGCCGCCGGACAGCTCGTCCGGCATCAGGTCGATGGCGCCACGCAGCCCGACGGCCTGCAACTTGAGCAGGACGATGTCGCGGATCATCTCTTCCGGCAGGTCGGTATGGACCCGTAGCGGAAACGCCACGTTCTCGAACACATCGAGGTCGGTGAACAGCGCGCCGCTCTGGAACAGCACGCCCATGTGCTTGCGCGCATCGAACAGGTCGCTGCGAGACAATTGGGGAAGATTCTGGCCATTGACCCAGACTTCGCCGGCGCTGGGACGCAACTGCGCGCCCATCAGCCGCAGCAGCGTGGTCTTGCCACACCCGGAGGGTCCCATGATGCCGGTGACCTTGCCCCGAGGTATGCGAATATCGATGTCATTGAAAATGCTGCGCGTCCCTCGCTTGAAGGACAGTCCCTTCAGCTCGACCGCGTAGGCGTTGTCGGCACTCATCTAAACTCCTTGCGATGCAGCCTCACATTCGAATGCCCTGAGCAGCCGACAAGCGCCGGTACCGCCGGGCACGCGAACCGGCGGCGAACTATATCACTGCAACAGCCAAGCGCCCAAGGCCAACGCCCCGCCCGTTAAGCCTGGCTTAAGGTAAAAGCCACATTTTATGTCAAACGTTGCGGCCCCTTGAACAAAGCATGACGAACTTACGTGAGGGAATTGTTCATTACCGCTATAATCGCCGCCTTTTCATCGGGCTATACGATTTCAGACATGAGCCAATCCAGCGACCTGATTCAATCGGCACAACGTACCATCCGCCTCGAGCTCGAAGCCGTGCAAGGCTTGCTGCCCCATATCGACGCTGATTTCGTACGCGCCTGCGAGATGATTCTGGCCAGCAAGGGCCGCGTGGTCGTGGTCGGCATGGGCAAGTCCGGGCACATCGGCAACAAGATCGCCGCCACCCTCGCCAGCACCGGCACCACGGCCTTTTTCGTCCATCCGGCCGAAGCCAGCCATGGGGACATGGGCATGATCACCCGGGACGACATCATCCTGGCCCTGTCCAACTCCGGCTCCACCAACGAGATCATCACCCTGCTGCCGCTGATCAAGCGCCTGGGCATCCAGTTGATCAGCGTGACCGGCAACCCCGATTCGCCGCTGGCCAAGGCCGCCGAAGTGAACCTCAATGTCAATGTCGAACACGAAGCCTGCCCGTTGAACCTGGCACCGACCTCCTCCACCACCGCAGCCCTGGTCATGGGCGATGCCCTGGCCGTGGCGCTGCTGGAAGCCCGGGGCTTCACCGCGGAAGATTTCGCCTTTTCCCATCCCGGTGGCGCCCTCGGCCGTCGCCTGCTGCTGAAAGTCGAAAACGTGATGCACGCCGGCCAGGAACTGCCGCAGGTCATGCGCGGCACGCTGCTCAAGGACGCGCTCATGGAAATGACCCGCAAGGGGCTGGGCATGACGGTGGTCCTGGAGGCCGACGGCAAGCTTGCCGGGATCTTTACCGACGGCGACCTGCGCCGCACCCTGGACCGCACCATCGACATCCACAGCGCGACCATCGAGCAGGTCATGACCCCCCACGGCAAGACCGCCCGCGCCGAGATGCTCGCCGCCGAGGCCCTGAAAATCATGGAAGACCACAAGATCAGCGCCCTGGTAGTCGTCGATGACGAAGACCGTCCGGTGGGCGCTCTGAACATGCACGATTTGCTGCGTGCGGGAGTCATGTAAATGAACACAGACCTGTTGCAACGTGGCAAAGCCATCAAGCTGGCCGTGTTCGATGTGGACGGCGTGCTGACCGACGGTCGCCTGTACTTCCTCGAAGACGGCAGTGAATTCAAGACCTTCAACACCCTCGACGGCCAAGGCATCAAGATGTTGATGGCCGCCGGCGTACAGACCGCTATCATCAGCGGCCGCAAGACCCCGGTGGTCGAACGGCGTGCGAAGAACCTCGGCATCCCGCACCTTTACCAAGGGCGCGAAGACAAACTGGTGGTGCTGGACGAACTTCTGGGTCAACTCAACCTAAGCTATGAACAGGTGGCCTACCTCGGTGACGACCTGCCAGACCTGCCGGTGATTCGCCGGGTCGGCCTGGGCATGGCGGTCGCCAACGCGGCCAGCTTCGTCCGCGAGCATGCCCACGGCATCACCACGGCGCGAGGCGGCGAAGGTGCGGCACGCGAATTCTGTGAACTGATCCTGCGCGCCCAGGGCCGCCTCGAAGCGGCCAACGCCGCGTACCTGTGAGCCATTTATGCTGAGCAAAAAGATTCGCACCATTGTGGTGTTTGCCTGTATCGCGGCGATTTTCGCCGCGGTGGGCTATTGGAACATCAGCCCCGAACGGTTTCTCGACCGGCCTGCGGCCCAGGTCGAGGAACGGATCGACTGGTACGCGACCAACACCCATACCCTGCAGTACTTGCCCGACGGCAAAGTGCAATATGAGATGACGGCCGACAAGGTTGACCACGTAAAGGCCACTGACATTACGCTGGTCACCAAGCCGGACCTGAACATGTTCCGCGGCACCGAATTCCCGTGGCACGTGCAGAGCGAGCACGCCGAAGTCAATTCCGGCGGCACTGAAGTGGAACTGATCGACTCGGTACGCGTCGCCCGAACCGACGAGAAAAACCGCACGACCATCATCACCAGCACACGCATGACCGTGTTCCCACAGCAAGAATATGCGCAGACCGAGCAACCCGTTAGAATCGACGGCGCCGGGGGTGTATCGACCGGCACGGGAATGAAAGCGTATTTGAAGGAAAGCAGGATACACCTGCTATCGAACGTAAGAGGACAGTATGAAGCTCGCTAAAACCCTCCCTATTTTGCTCAGTCTGGGCGCAGCACTGGGAAGCGCGAGCGCCTGGGCTCTTCCCGACGATCGCAACCAACCGATCCGCATCCAGGCCGATGACGCCCAACTCGACGACAAGAATGGCGTCGCCACCTATAAAGGCGACGTGATCATCACCCAGGGCTCGATGAAGGTCACCGGCAACACCGTGACCATCACCCGCACCCAGTCCGGCGACATCGACGTGGTGACCTCGGTGGGCAATCTGGCTTACTTCGAGCAGATGCAGACTGCGGGCGACACCAAGCCAGTACAGGGCTACGGGGTGACCATCCAATACCACGCCTCCCAGGATCGCGTGGTCCTGATCGACCGCGCCAAGGTCGTCGACAAGGACAACAACGTCACCCAGGGCGAGAAAATCGTCTACGACACCAACAAGAAACTCGCCAGCGCCGGCCGCGCCACCGGCAGCAAGGTGACCGAGCAGCGTCCGCGGATCGATATGGTGATCCAGCCTAAAAAGAAAACCGAGCAGAAGGCCCAGTAATGGCAACTCTGAAAGCCCAGCACTTGGCCAAGAGCTACAAGGGCCGGCAAGTCGTGCGTGATGTCAGCCTGTCCATCGACAGCGGCCAGATCGTCGGTCTGCTCGGACCCAATGGCGCGGGCAAGACCACCTGCTTCTATATGATCGTCGGCCTGGTCCAGGCCGATCAGGGTCGCGTGCTGATCGACGACCTGGATGTCAGCCACCAGCCGATGCACGGCCGGGCGAAGGCCGGGATCGGCTATTTGCCGCAAGAAGCGTCGATCTTCCGCAAACTGTCGGTTGCCGACAACATCATGGCGATCCTCGAGACCCGCAAGGAACTCGACAAGGCCGGTCGTCGCCAGGAACTGGAAAGCCTTCTGCAGGAATTCCACATCAGCCACATTCGCGACAACCTGGGCATGAGCCTGTCGGGTGGCGAACGGCGCCGTGTGGAAATCGCCCGCGCGCTGGCCACCGCACCGAAGTTCATCCTGCTCGACGAACCGTTCGCCGGTGTGGACCCGATCTCGGTGGGCGACATCAAGCAGATCATCCATCACCTCAAGGCCAAGGGCATCGGCGTGCTGATCACCGACCACAACGTGCGCGAGACCTTGGATATCTGCGAAACCGCCTACATTGTCAATGACGGCCAACTGATCGCCGAAGGTGACTCCGCCGCGATCCTGGCCAACGACCTGGTCAAGGAAGTGTACCTGGGCCATGAGTTCCGTCTGTAAGCACACGTGTCTGGCGAATTGCCCGGGCGTCGTTTAATTTTATTATGGCGACGCTCTAGGCAAACACTTCAGTTTCAGGCATATAATTTGCTTAAGTTTGGCGCTCTGGCGCCCTGTAGTGGATGGCGCATGTGCGCCGGCGAATAAGGTGTTAAGCCCCTGCCATGAAACCATCGCTAGTCTTGAGAATGGGCCAGCAGCTGACGATGACACCGCAGCTGCAACAGGCCATCCGCCTGCTCCAATTGTCGACCCTGGACCTGCAGCAGGAAATCCAGGAGGCCCTGGAGTCCAATCCGATGCTCGAACGCCAGGAAGAAGGCGACGACTTCGATAACACCGACCCGCTGGCCGACAACGTCGAGCAGAAGACCAACACCGAGATCCCGGAACCGTCCTACCAGGAAGCCGCCCCGACGGTGGATAACCTCGAGGATGGCGAGTGGAACGAGCGCATCCCCAACGAGCTGCCCGTGGACACGGCCTGGGAAGATGTCTACCAGACCAGCGCCAGCAACCTGCCCAGCAGCGATGACGACGAGTGGGACTTCACCACCCGCACCTCGGCCGGCGAAAGCCTGCAAAGCCACCTGCTGTGGCAACTGAACCTGGCGCCGATGTCCGACACCGATCGCCTGATCGCGGTAACCCTGATCGACTGCATCAACAACCAGGGCTACCTGGACGAGACCCTCGAAGAAATCCTCGAAGCCTTCGACCCCGAGCTCGACATCGAGCTGGACGAGATCGAAGCCGTCCTCCATCGCATCCAGCAATTCGAACCGGCCGGCATCGGCGCCCGCAACCTGGGCGAGTGCCTGTTGCTGCAACTGCGCCAGTTGCCTGCCAAGACGCCATGGCTGGCCGAAGCCAAGCGTTTGGTCACCGATTACATCGACCTGCTGGGCGGTCGCGACTACAGCCAGTTGATGCGTCGCATGAAGCTCAAGGAAGATGAGCTGCGCCAGGTCATCGAGCTGGTCCAGAGCCTCAACCCGCGCCCCGGCTCGCAGATCGAATCCACTGAGCCTGAGTACGTGGTGCCCGACGTGATCGTGCGCAAGCACAACGATCGCTGGCTGGTGGAGCTCAACCAGGAGTCGGTGCCCAAGCTGCGGGTCAACGCCCAGTACGCCGGCTTCGTCAAGCGCGCCGACACCAGCGCCGACAACACCTTCATGCGCAACCAGTTGCAGGAAGCCCGCTGGTTCATCAAGAGCCTGCAAAGCCGCAACGAAACCCTGATGAAGGTGGCCACCCAGATCGTCGAGCATCAGCGCGGCTTCCTGGAGTACGGCGACGAAGCGATGAAACCGTTGGTCCTGCATGACATTGCCGAGGCGGTGGGCATGCACGAGTCGACGATTTCCCGGGTGACCACCCAGAAATTCATGCATACCCCCCGGGGCATCTATGAATTGAAATACTTTTTCTCCAGCCATGTCAGCACCTCCGAAGGCGGCGAATGCTCGTCCACGGCCATCCGCGCGATCATCAAAAAACTGGTGGCCGCGGAAAATCAGAAAAAGCCGTTGAGTGACAGCAAGATCGCTGGTTTACTGGAGGCACAAGGCATTCAGGTGGCCCGCCGTACCGTCGCCAAATACCGCGAATCCCTCGGGATCGCGCCTTCGAGCGAACGCAAGCGGTTGATGTAACAGGCCACGCCACAGCGTTCCAGTGGCAGGCATTTCTGCCTGCCGCTTTATGCACTGGCAACGAAGGAGAAGCTGTATGCAAGTCAACATCAGTGGACACCAACTGGAAGTGACCGAACCCCTGCGCACCTACATCGGCGAAAAACTCGACCGGTTGGAGAGGCATTTCGACAAGATCACCAACGTGCAAGTCACGATGAACGTCGAGAAGCTGCTGCAGAAAATCGAAGCCACGCTGCATATCCCCGGCGGAGAAGTGGTCGCCAACGCAGAGCACACAGACATGTATGCCGCGATTGACCTGCTGACCGACAAGCTGGATCGCCAACTCAAAAAGCATAAGGAAAAGACCCAGAGCCTCCTCCAGGGCGCGACCGGTCGTTAACCCCCCCAATCCATGATCCGACTAGAAACCATCCTGACCCCCGGCCGTTCCCAAGTGAACGCGCCGGGCGGCAGTAAAAAGAAAGCCCTCGAACACATTGCCAACCTGATCCACCGCGAGGTGCCGGATCTGGGAATGCAGGACGTCTTCGAGGCACTGGTTGCCCGTGAAAAACTCGGTTCCACCGGTTTTGGCAACGGCATCGCCATTCCCCATTGCCGCCTCAAGGGTTGTACCGCGCCCATCAGCGCACTGTTGCACCTTGAAGCCCCCATAGATTTCGACGCCATCGACGGCGCCCCGGTCGACCTGCTGTTCGTATTGCTGGTTCCGGAAGCGGCGACCGATGCGCACCTCGAGCTGCTGCGCCAGATCGCCAGCATGCTGGACCGCAAGGAAGTGCGCGAAAAACTGCGCAGCGCGCCAAGTAACGAAGCTCTGTACCAGGTGGTCCTGGACGAGCAGAACGGTCATTAAACATGCGCATGATCATCGTCAGTGGCCGCTCCGGCTCCGGTAAAAGCACGGCCCTCAACGTGCTTGAGGACAGCGGCTACTATTGCATCGACAACCTGCCCGCCGGCCTTCTGCCGGAATTGGCCGAGCGCGCCCTGATCCACACCGAGCTGGCGCAGCCGCTGGTGGCGGTGTCCATCGATGCGCGCAACCTGCCGAGCCACCTGTCGCGCTTCCCTGAGCTGCTCGAGGAAGTACGCAGCCGGCATATTCAATGCGATGTGTTGTACCTGGACGCCGATGAGGAGACGCTGCTCAAGCGTTTTTCCGAAACCCGCCGGCGTCACCCGCTGAGCAACGCCAACCGCTCCCTGGCCGAAGCCATCGAGGATGAAAGCCAGCTGTTGGGGCCGATCGCCGACCTGGCGGACCTGAAGGTCAACACCACGCACCTGAACCTGTATCAGTTGCGCGACACCATCAAGCTGCGCCTGCTGAACCAACCGGAGCCGGGCACGGCGTTCCTGGTGGAGTCGTTCGGCTTCAAGCGTGGCATGCCGGTAGACGCCGACCTGGTGTTCGATGTCCGTTGCCTGCCCAACCCCTATTGGAAACCGGAATTGCGCGAGCAGTCCGGGCTTGATCAACCGGTGATCGACTACCTGGCCGCACAGCCGGACGTCGAGGAAATGTACCAGGACATCTCCAGCTACCTGCTCAAATGGCTACCCCGCTTTGCCGCGAGCAACCGCGCCTATGTCACGATCGCCATCGGCTGTACCGGCGGCCACCACCGCTCCGTCTACCTGACCGAACGCCTGGGTCAGCTCCTGCAACAATCCCTGAAGAATGTCCAGGTTCGCCACCGCGACCTCAGCTAAAGGATTCACACCGCGATGCCTGCTCAGGAAATTGAAATCATCAACAAGCTGGGTTTGCATGCCCGAGCGTCGGCGAAATTTGTAGGTGTGGCGGGGAAGTTTCCGGATACCACGATCAGGGTCGGACGTACGCCCGAGACTACGGTCGACGGTAAAAGCATCATGGCGATGATGATGCTCGCCGCCGGCAAGGGCACCAAGATTCACCTGAGCACCGAAGGGGAGCAGGCGCAGGAAGCGATGGATGCGCTGGTGGCGCTCATCAACAACTACTTCGACGAAGGCGAATAACGGCCCAAGCCAGGCGAGCTTGTTGGGCTGACAGAGCTGGCTTTTGTGGCGAGGGAGCTTGCTCCCGCTCGGCTGCGAAGCAGTCGTAAACCGCCATGCGCCGCATCTCCGTGATGAAACATGGTGCTGCTTCGCAGCACAGCGGGAGCAAGCTCCCTCGCCACAAAAGCCCCGTTTCACAAGTCCACTCCCCCCAGACCTGCATCACGCCAACGCCGTATCCAGCACCATCATCAGACAAAACCCCACCAACAACCCCAGGCTCGCCAGTTTCTCGTGACCATTGCGGCGGGATTCGGGAATGACCTCGTGGGTCACCACCAGCAGCATCGCCCCAGCCGCCAACGCCAGGCCCAGGGGCAAGAGCATCTCGGCCAGGCTCACCAACCAGGCGCACAGCAGCGCGAACACGGGTTCGACCAGCCCTGACGCCGCGCCAATCAGAAATGCCTTGACCCGCGACATGCCCGCCGTGGCCAGCACCAGCGCGATCACCAGCCCTTCGGGGACATCCTGCAAGGCGATGCCCATCGCCAGGCTGTCGGCATCCGGCATGCCGCCGCCCGCCGACACGCCCACCGCCATGCCTTCTGGAATGTTGTGGGCGATGATGGCGAATACGAACAACCAGATCCGCGGCGCAATGATCGGACGTCCCGGCGCCGCCATCAGCCTTTCGGGGCTGGCCGAAACCCTGCGGTCCACCAGGTACAGCCCGAATGCCCCCGACAGAATGCCAAAGCAGATAAGGCCGCTGGCCGCCCAAGGCGTGAATCCCAACTGCTCGGCCGCGGCAATGCCCGGCACGATCAGCGAAAACGCCGTGGCAGCGAGCATCACCCCGGCACCGAAGCCCAACAGCGAATCGCTCATGGCCTGGGGCATGCGCCGGATGACCAGCACCGGCACCGCCCCCAGCGCGGTGCCCAAGGCACAAAGTCCGCCGCCCTGAAGGGCTCGCAACAACCTGGGCTCCAGGTCCAGCCACGCCAGGCCCTGGGCCGCCAACAACGTCATCCCGGCCAACAGCAGCAATGACCCCAAGGCATAGCGGAACATCCGTCCACTTCCAATCGCCAGTGTTTGAGTATCCATAGTCAACCTTGGAGGGTGTTCATGAAGGACTCGACGCCAGCGCCGCTTGATAGCGTCGGGCGACTTCAGGCCAATTGATCACGTTGTAGAAGGCGCTGATGTATTCTGGACGACGGTTCTGGTAGCGCAGGTAATAGGCATGCTCCCAGACGTCCAGGCCAAGAATCGGCGTGTTGCCATTCATCAGCGGACTGTCCTGGTTGCCGCTGCTCTCCACCACCAGGGTCTTTTGCGGGGTCACGCTCAACCAGGCCCAGCCGCTGCCGAAACGGGTCAGTGCGGCTTTGGTGAAAGCTTCCTTGAAACGCTCGATACCACCCAGTTGCGCATCGATCGCCGCCGCCAGGTCACCCTCGGGCAGGCCGCCGCCCTGGGGCGTCATGACTTCCCAGAACAACGAATGATTGGCATGGCCACCGCCCTGGTTGATCACCGCAGCCTTCAGGCTGGGCGGCAACTGCTCCACGCTGGACACCAGTTTTTCGACAGGCCACCCGGCGTACTCGGTGCCGTCCACCGCCGCGTTGAGGTTATTGATGTAGGTCTGGTGGTGCTTGGTGTAGTGGATCTCCATGGTTTGCGCATCGATGTGCGGTTCCAGGGCGTCGTAGGCGTAGGGCAATGCAGGCAAGGTAAAAGCCATGTTCAATGGACTCCATAATGAAGAGGGGCATTGCGCTGCCGGGGCGTAGCGGCATTGCAATGCAGCAGGCGCTGGGTGCGTGGGTACTCACCGTGCTCGCTGATGAAATTCAGCAGTTCGACGTAGGTCTTGTGGCTCTGGCGCTGAGCGGCGGCGCGCAGGGCCGGTGCCAGGCGTTCGTCCTGCATCGTCTGCAACAACCGTTGATGGATCGCACACAAGTATTCGGCGCTCTCCTCCGGCTGGTTCAGGCGCAAGTGCAGGTCCGCCAGGTTGTGATGGGAGACGACGCAAGCAGCGACCGCCTCGTCGGCATCCGCCCAGCGCTCGAACAACACTTGGGCCAGCGCCAGGGCTTGCAAGTAGGCTTCGCGGGCATCCACCAGCTCGCCCAGCATGAAACAGCGATTGGCCCGTTCGATCGTACGTTTCCAGTGTTCCATGGTGAGTCCTCCACACAGGTGTCGGGGTTACACGCCGCCGGCGGTGAGCTTCTCCGGGTCCAGCAGGACTTCGAGTTCGCTGCGAGACAGGTCGGTGTGTTCCAAGGCGACATCAATGACCGGTCGGCCTTGCTGATAAGCCTTCTTGGCGATTTCAGCGGCCTTCTGGTAACCGATGATCGGATTCAGCGCGGTCACCAGGATCGGGTTGCGCGACAACGCTTCCTTGAGCCTGGCTTCGTTGACCTTGAACGTGGCGATGGCTTTGTCCGCGAGCAAGCGGCTGGCGGTGGACATCAGGGCGATGCTGCTCAGCAGGTTCTGGGCGATGATCGGCAACATCACGTTCAATTCGAAATTGCCCGATTGACCGGCAATGGTGATCGCCGTGTCGTTACCGATCACCTGGGCGGCGACCATCGCGGTGGCTTCAGGAATGACCGGGTTGACCTTGCCGGGCATGATCGAGGAGCCAGGCTGCAGGCCTTCGAGTTCGATCTCGCCCAGGCCGGCCAGCGGCCCGGAATTCATCCAGCGCAGGTCGTTGGCGATTTTCATCAGCGACACGGCCGTGGTCTTGAGCTGCCCGGAAACCGCCACGGCGGTGTCCTGGGAGCCGATCAGCGCGAACAGATTCTTGCCCGGGGTGAATTGCACGTGGGTCAATTGCGTCAGTTGTTGGCTGAACAACTCGGCGAAGCGTGGATGAGCATTGACCCCAGTGCCGACCGCCGTACCGCCCTGGGCCAAGGATTGCAAGCTCGGCAGCAGGTCCTGCAAGTGGCCGATATTGGCCCTGAGCTGTTGCGCCCAACCGTCGAGCACCTGGCTCAGGCGCACCGGCATGGCGTCCATCAGGTGGGTGCGGCCCGTCTTGATGAACGGGTGGACTTCTTCGGCCTTGCGCTCGATCACCTGCACCAGGTGCAACAACGCCGGCAGCAGTTGCTCATGCAAGGCCAGCGCGGCACTGACATGAATGCTGGTGGGGATGATGTCGTTGCTGCTCTGGCCGCAGTTGACATGATCGTTCGGGTTGACCGCTTCTCCCAGCAGGCCGCTGGCGAGGGTGGCGATCACTTCGTTGGCGTTCATGTTGGAGCTGGTGCCGGAGCCGGTCTGGAAGATATCCACCGGAAAATGATCCATGAAACGGCCTTCGAGCAGCCCCAGGGCGGCATCGACGATGGCCTTGCCCTGGGCCGCGCTGATCTGTTCCAGCTCCACGTTGGCCCGGGCGGCCGCAGCCTTGGCCAGGATCAGGGCGCGAATGAATGGCGCTGGCATGCGCTGGCCGCTGACTGGGAAGTTATCCACGGCACGCTGGGTCTGGGCGCCATAGAGCGCATCCACCGGGACGTGCAGCTCACCCATGCTGTCGCGTTCGATACGGGTATTACTCATCGGGAGATCCTTGCACCAGTTCAATAAGGGGAATCGAGGGCGCCAAGGCGCAGGTCGCCAGCGCCCAGGCATGGCTCTGCCAGCGCTTGAGGCGGCAGCGGCACAGTGATTGGCGTTCGATGTCACGCAGAGGGCGCCAGGCCTGGTCGAGGCAGAGGCTGCGCCAATGCCAGGGCAGCGCGACATCCGAGGCGGTGTCGAGCAGCAGGCGGAAGGCGGTTTCGGAGATCATCCACGGCGAGGTGGCGGTGCAACAGGCCAGGTAGCGGCCCTCGGCCAGGTAGTGCTCGATCAGCCGCGGCTCGTCCGGATTCATCGCGCAACGGATCTGGCGGCTCATCCAGCGCCAGCTTTCAAGGTAGGGTTGTTCGTGCAGGGCAGAACTCATGACCGGGGCTCACACTCGGCGAATGAGATTCATTATTAGATGATAATAAGAAGCAACACAACTGTAAGTCGGTACAAAATTCATCGTGGCGAGGGAGCTTGCTCCCGCTGATCTGCGAAGCAGACCCTGTCTATCAGGGCCTTCATGCTTTCGCTGCTGTTGAGATTTTTGCGGCTGCTGCGCAGCCGAGCGGGAGCAAGCTCCCTCGCCACAGAGGTCTGCGAACATAAAAAAAAAGCGCGTCATCCCATGGATGACGCGCCTTTTTTCTGCGATTGAAGGTCAGCTACCCGCCACCGTCATCCGCTCGATCAGCACCGAGCCGGTGCGGATGTTGCTGCGCAGTTCCAGGTCATTCCCCACGGCCACGATCTGCTTGAACATGTCGCGCATGTTCCCGGCGATGGTGACTTCCTGGACCGGGAACTGGATCTCGCCGTTCTCGACCCAGAAACCCGCCGCGCCACGGGAATAGTCACCGGTGACCATGTTCAGGCCATGGCCCATCAGTTCCGTCACCAGCAGGCCCCGGCCCATGCGCCGCAGCAAAGCGGCCTGGTCTTCTTCGCCATGGGTCACGAACAGGTTATGTACGCCACCGGCATTGGCGGTGCTCGGCATGCCGAGTTTGCGTCCCGAATAGGTGCCGAGGATGTAGGACACCAGCTCGCCCTTTTCCACGAATGGCTTGGCGTAGGTGGCCAGGCCATCGCCGTCGAACGCGGAGCTGCCCATGGCCTGCATCAGGTGCGGACGCTCGTCGATGGTCATCCATTCCGGGAACAGTTTCTGGCCCAGCGCGCCTTCGAGGAATGACGACTTGCGATACAGGTTGCCGCCGGACACCGCCGACAGGAAGCTGCCGAACAGGCCACCGGCCAGCTCGGCAGAAAACAGCACTGGCACTTCGCAGGTCGGCACTGGCCGTGCACCCAGGCGGCTGGCCGCCCGTTGCGCGGCTTTCTGGCCGATGCTCACCGGGTCCGCCAGCAAGGTGCCCTGGCGGTTGACGTCGTACCAGTAATCACGCTGCATCTGGCCGTTGGCTTCGGCGATCATGACGCAACTGAGGCTGTGGCGGGTCGATGCATAACCGCCGATGAAACCGTGGCTGTTGCCGTAGACGCGACAGCCCTGGTGGGTATTGAGCGTCGTACCGTCGGCATTCTTGATTCGCGAGTCGGCATCGAACGCCGCCGCTTCGCAACGCAGTGCCTGTTCGATGGCCTGTTCAGGGGCGATGTCCCAGGCGTGAAACAGGTCGAAGTCTCGCAACTCCTTGCACATCAGCGCGGCATCGGCCAGGCCCGAGGCTTCGTCTTCGGAGGTGTGCTGGGCAATCGCCAGTGCCGCGGCGACGGTTTCACGAATAGCGTCCGGGCCGCTGGCCGACGTGCTGGCCGAGCCTTTGCGCTGGCCCACGTACAAGGTGATGCCAAAGCCCTGGTCGCGATTGAATTCGACGGTTTCCACCTCGCGCTGGCGTACCGACGTCGACAGCCCCTGTTCCAGGGACACCGCCACCTCGCACGCGCTGGCGCCTTGTCGCTTGGCCTCGGCGAGGATCTGCTCGACTTGTTCCTGCAGTGCCGGCAATGCTTGCGGGCCGACGCTTTGAACTGCACTCATGGTGTTCTCCACTCAAATTCTGTTTTCGGTGATGGCCATCGAGCGACCGGGCCGGACAAGCGGCCCCCGACTGGTTATCATGGCGGCGTTTCTTTGCGGACTGCCACCATGGTTGATTCTTACGACGACTCCCTCTACGAGGGTGAAAAAAGCAAATCCCAGGTCAAACGCGAGCTGCATGCTCTGGTTGACCTCGGCGAGCGCCTGACAACACTCAAGCCTGACTTGCTGGCCAAACTGCCTTTGACCGACGCCTTGCGTCGGGCCCTGGCCGATGCGCCCAAGCACACCGCGCACATCGCGCGTAAACGGCACCTGCAATTCATCGGCAAACTGATGCGCGATCAGGACACTGACGCCATCCTGGTGCTGCTCGATCAACTCGATGCCTCCACCCGGCAGTACAACGAACGCTTCCACAACCTGGAGCGCTGGCGCGATCGCTTGATCGCAGGCGACGACGGCGTGCTGGAAAAATTCGTCATCGACTACCCGGAGGCCGATCGCCAGCAATTGCGCTCCTTGATCCGTCAGGCCCAGCACGAACTGGCGCAGAACAAGCCACCGGCCTCGAGCCGTAAAATCTTCAAGTACATCCGTGAGCTGGACGAGACTCAACGCGGCTTGCGCTGATCACCCACTGGCTCACCAATCCCTCGCTGGGGTAGCAATTACTGTGGCGAGGGAGCTTGCTCCCGCTGGGCTACGCAGTAGCCCCAATGCGGTCGCTGCGCAACCGAGCGGGAGCAAGCTCCCTCGCCACAATGATTCATGCAAGCCCCTACAGATGTTCATGCGCCCGTGCCACCCACGGTAATCGCATCGATCTTCAGGGTCGGCTGACCCACGCCAACCGGCACCGATTGGCCGTCCTTGCCGCATGTGCCCACCCCGCTGTCCAGCGCCAGGTCGTTACCGACCATCGACACCTTGCTCATCGCCTCCGGCCCGTTGCCGATCAGGGTCGCACCCTTGACCGGTGCGGTGATCTTGCCGTCTTCGATCAGGTAGGCCTCGCTGGTGGAGAACACGAACTTGCCGCTGGTGATGTCCACTTGGCCGCCGCCGAGGTTGGCGCAATAGATGCCTTTTTTCACCGAGGCGATGATTTCCGCCGGGTCGCTTTGGCCACCCAGCATGTAGGTGTTGGTCATGCGCGGCATCGGCAGGTGCGCATAGGACTCACGACGGCCGTTGCCGGTGCGGGCCACGCCCATCAACCGGGCGTTGAGCTTGTCCTGCATGTAGCCCTTGAGCACCCCGTTTTCGATCAACGTGGTGCATTCGGTTGGCGTGCCTTCATCGTCGACGCTGAGGGAGCCACGACGTCCGGCCAGGGTGCCGTCATCGACAATGGTGCAGAGTTTTGAAGCGACCATTTCCCCCATGCGCCCGCTGTAGGCCGAACTGCCCTTGCGGTTGAAGTCGCCTTCCAGGCCATGGCCTACCGCTTCGTGCAGCAGCACACCGGACCAGCCGGAGCCGAGCACCACCGGTAACGTGCCCGCCGGGGCCGGGATGGCTTCCAGGTTGACCAGGGCCTGGCGCAACGCTTCGCGGGCGTAGCCCATGGCGCGGTCTTCACTGAGGAAATAACGGTAATCGGTGCGCCCGCCGCCGCCATGGCCGCCGCGCTCACGGCGACCGTTCTGTTCGACGATCACACTGACGTTGAAGCGCACCAGCGGCCGTACGTCCGCCGCCAGGCCGCCATCGGTGGAAGCCACCAGGATCCGCTCCCAGACCCCGGCCATGCTGACCGACACCTGCTGGATGCGCGGGTCGAGGGCGCGGGTGGCGACGTCAATGCGCTTGAGCAATTCGACTTTCTCGGCGCGGCTCATGACTTCCAGCGGGTTGTCCGGGGCATAGAGTTGCGCCACGTCCTGGCTGCTGAACGCCTGGACCGTGCCATTCTGCCCGGCGCGGGAGATCGAGCGGGCCGCACGGGCCGCAGCGCCGAGGGCTTCGAGGGTGATGGCGTTGCTGTAGGCAAAACCGGTCTTTTCCCCGGACTGGGCACGCACGCCCACACCCTGGTCGAGGTTGAAGCTGCCTTCCTTGACGATGCCGTCTTCCAGCGACCAGGACTCGGAAATCTGACCTTGGAAATACAGGTCGGCGGCATCGATGCCCGGGCCGGCCAGGTCGCCCAGCACGCCTTGCAGGCTTTCAAGCGTCACGCCGCCAGGGGCTAAAAGGTGTTCACTGACTGAGGATAACAACCCGCTCATATGTTTTACGCCTTGAATTCGTCGTCTTGGACAGGCCGCTGTCGAGCGCCCTGCGAGAAAAAGCGCCGATGGCTGGCCACCGGCATGCGCGCCCGGATGGACGCTTGTTCGCTGCTGTCGCGCTCGGCCACCAGCACGGCCTCGCCTTGATCCTGTTGTGCCAGCACGCGGCCCCACGGGTCGACAATCGCGGCATGGCCAAAGGTTTCCCGAGGCCCCGGATGCACGCCACCCTGGGCGGCCGCCAGCACGTAGCACTGGGTCTCGATGGCCCGGGCGCGGATCAGCACGTCCCAATGGGCCGCGCCGGTCACCGCGGTAAACGCCGACGGTGCCGTGATCAGCTCGGCCCCGGCCGCCCTCAGCTCGCTGTAGAGCTCCGGGAACCGCAAGTCATAACAAACCGTCAGGCCCACCCGGCCGACGGGGGTATCGGCAACCACCACGTTGGCACCATAAGCATAGTCATCCGACTCGCGGTAGCGCCCGCGATTGTCCGCCACATCCACATCGAACAGATGCAGCTTGTCGTAGCGCGCCACGATCTGGCCCTGGTCGTCGACCAGCAACGAACAGGCATGGGACCTGGCCTCGGGCTGGTCCACCGGCGGCAACGGCAGCGTGCCGGCCACAATCCATAACTTGAGGTCACGGGCGACCTGTTTCAACCACGGCAGGATCGGTCCCTGACCAAAGGCTTCGGCACGGCCGATATCGGCAATGTCCCGTCGCCCCATCGCCGCGAAATTCTCCGGCAGCACCGCCAGCCTCGCACCGCCGGCGGCAGCCTGCTCCAGCAGCACCCGGGCACGGGCCAGGTTGGCGAGCACGTCGCTTTGGCTGACCATTTGAATCACGGCGACTGGCATGGTGTCTCCCTCATTTTTTGCATCATTCCCCTGTGGGAGCGAGCTTGCTCGCGATAGCGCAAGATCAGCAAAGGAAATGTGGCTGGTACACCGCTATCGCGAGCAAGCTCGCTCCCACGGGGGTTATCCATCGTTTGTCAGAACGGTTTGTCGAAAGTGATCTTCGGCTCTTTCCACGGCCCCTTGACGTCGTATCTTACGCTGGCAAAACGCGCCACGCGGTCGCCGATCAGTTTGTCGATCAGAAACAGCGCCCCGCCCACCGCCGGTGCACCGACGATCAGCGCGGCGATCGGCAGGTTGTTGGTCACCGGCAACGTCACCAGCAGCTTGGCGTCGACGCGGTCGGCCACCATGTCCAACGTACCGTTGAGTTCCAGGTTGCTCGACGGCCCGGTCAGGGTAATGGGTTCGCGGGTCACGTACACCCCGTCGCTCGCCACCAGCAGCCCCTTGACCCGGTCGTAGCTCAAGCCCTTGCCGAACAGGTCGGAGAAGTCCAGGCGCAAGCGTCGGCCGATGGAGTTGAAGTTCAGCAGGCCAAATACCCGCAACGCCTGGGCGCTGCCTTCGACTTCGACGAACTGGCCCTTGGTCAACGACGCGTCGAGGCTGCCGGAGAAGCGTTTGGTGGCGACCCACGCCGGCGAACCGGGCCAGCGACCATCGACATCCAGGCGGAATGCCTGGCTGGTCACGCTCGGTGCGAACCCCCAGCCCTTGAGCACATCGCCCAGATTCTTGCCGCCGATCCGTCCCTTGTACCAGCTGCTGGTGGCGCCCGGCGTACCTTCCCAGCCGCCGCTGCCGTTCAACACCATGCCCTTGAGGCCCATGTCCAGGTTGTTCAGCGCGATGCCTTTGGCGGTCGGTCGCACTTGCAACGACCACGCGCCGATGAGGTCAGGGCCTTGGAACAATTGGTCGATGGCGATATCCATCGCCGGGATCTTGCCGGGGTCGACCGACACCAACGGGTCCGGCGCGTTTTCATCTGCCTGGACCGTCGGATCCGTGGCCGGCAGGCGAACGTAGTCAAGCTTGATGCCAATCGGGGCGGCCTTGGCGTCCGGAAGGTTGACATTGCCCTTGGCCTGCTGGCTGCCAAGCCGCAAGGCCCAGGCGTCCGGCTTGCGATCCAGTTGCACCGACGCCTGGTCCAGGGTGGTGCCCATGGCCGTGAGCTTGCCGACGGTCAGATCGACGCTGCTGAGCAGTTGCTTGGCACTGCCGCCCGGATCTTGGCCGGCATACTTGTTCACCAGGTCCTGCCAGGGACTTACGTCCAGCTCCGACAACGTGCCCCGCAGTCGCAGCCCCTTGGCCCCAGGCAGCACCGCATCGCCGACGCCCAGAAGCAATTCTCCACGACCGTCGGCGACCTTCCCGCTCGGCGCGGCGTAGGTGAAGCTGGCCAGGTCACCATAATCGACCCAATACCGCCGTTCCGGCCCCTGCAGGGTCATGCGAAACACCGTGTCACGCCCGACATCGGCGGCCATGCCGAAGGGGGCCGGCAGGTCGACGGCCACGCCCTTGAGGCTGGAGCTGACCGACAGTTGGCTGTCGGCGCCGTCGAGGATCACTTGCAACTGGTAGGGTACGACGCCCGATACCGGCAACGGTTGGGTGACGTTCAGCCAACTGGTGAGTTTCTTGATCTCCACCTGTCCGGACGCGGCGACCCGCGTGTTGAGCGCACCGGCACGGCCCTCGGCGAAAATCTGCGCGGTCACGGGCCGGTCGAATGCCCGGGCGCTGATGCCCTTGCCACTCAGGCCCTTGTCGCTGTCGAAGCGGAAATCGCCTTTGAGCTGGGTCAGCTCTAGCGCCGGCTCGCTGAGTTTGAGACGAGCCTGGTCGGTGGCGAAGTCCACCAGGATCTTCGGTTGCTCGCCTTTGACCAGCGGGATATCCAGCTTCACGCTGCCTTTCAGGTCGCCCTCGCCTTCCCAGCCGGCGAACGTCTCGGCGGTCCCGATCGGTGCGGTCTGGAGGATTTTCAAACCGTCGCCCAGCCCACCGGTGAACCCGCCGTCCAGCAGCAGATGAGAGCTCTGGCCGGTCGGTACATGGGGAATGTTCACCGAAACATCCTTGACCTGGGTATCGAGCAACTGCCCCTGGCTGGCATAGATGCGCACGCCGCTGTCTTCGACGAAGACATCGCCACTGACCTTGCTGACCGAAGGCCAGCCCGGCTGGAACGCCAGTTCGGCGTCATGCACCTTGAAAAACAGGCTGATGCTGCGCGCCGCGTCCCCGGCACCGTGATTGAGCGAGCCTTGATACTGGAAAAAGCCTTCGTCCACCGCGCCCTTGACGATGGCCGTGCGCAGCCACTCATCCAGCGCCGGACTGAGGACCGCCGGCAAGTACTTGGCGGTGTAGCGCCCGTCACCGTCCACCAGGCCGACCCGCAGGTCCATGTAGTCTTCCTGGCTGTGGTCCAAATGCAGGCGAATCAGGAAGTCGCCGGCAATCCGGCCTTCCTCGCCCAACACCTTCAGGTATGGCGCGATCAGGGTGAAGCTTTGCTTATCGAGCTTCCAGGTCAGCCGGGCATTGGCCTGCAAGTACTGCCAGGGCTTGGCGAAGATCGGGTCCAGGTGCAGGGAAAAATCCTTGCTGTCCATGCGCAACTCGCCGCCGCCCAGGTCGCCGCTCAGGCTCCCGGAGACGTTGCGCGCCGCCGGAGCGCCGCGATAGGCATCAAAGCCGACGGTGTCCAGGTTGGTGGCGAAGCTGACTTTCTGGTCACCGGTGTTCTGCGGCCGGTAGTCCAGTAGCACGTTGCGCAGGCCACCGGTCACCTTGAGCCGATCAATCGTCGTGGCCAGGCCTTCAGGCAACGGTGCCAGGGCATTGAGCAACGGCGTGAGCGGGGTCAGGTCGAGGCGGTCGGCCTGCAGGTGCCAACGCTCCTCGGCCTGCTCGGTGGCGGCGGTTTGTTGCAGTTGCAGGTGCGATTCCCAGCGAGTCTCGCCCAGGTTCATCGCCAGGGAATCGAAGGTCGCGGTGAACCCTTGGCTACCGCGCTGGAAATAAGCGTTAAGGGCCAAGTTGTGGATCTGTACCGGCTTGCGTTCGCCATAGGCGCCCTGGAGTTGCGGCGCGTTCAGGCGCATGGCCGCGCTTTGCACCGTGCCCTCGCCCCAACTGAGCCAGAACTCACCGCCGGCCTGGATCCGGGAGAAATTCCATTGCTGGGTCAGGCGTTTCGGCAGCCATTTGGACCAGTCGCTTTGCGGCAGGCTCAAATAGGCATCGGCCTGGCCGTTCTTCCAGTCGCTGGCACGCAGGCGGGTGCGCAGGTTGATCGCCACCGGCTGCCCGTCAGGCAGGGTCAGGCGTGCGTCCAGGCGCTGGCGGGTGGCGCCGGTACGCAGGCTCAAGCCGACGTAAGTCAGGGTCAGCGGCTGTTGCTCGACGGGTTGCAAGGTCACCTGGCTATCGAGCACCGAGAGCTTGGAGACCACTTGCATGCGTTCGAGCAGTTGCTGTGGATCGAGGGGCTGCTCGTCCTTCACCGGCAGGCCTTCCAAAGCCCACTTGCCGTCGGCGCCTTCCTTGAGGCTGATCTTCAGGCCACTGACTTCCAGGTGGGCGATGCGCACCTGACGCGCCAGCAGGCTGCCCCACAGGTCAGGCACGGCCCGCACCTGGTCCAGATGCAAAGCGTTGGGGCCCTCGCCGACCACCACGTCGCGCGCCGCCAGGATCGGCGCCAACGCGTCCCAACTGCCGTCGAGGCTGCCGATGTGCACCGGCATGCCCAAGGCGGCACCCGCGCGGGTCTCGACCTCGGCGCGGTATTCGGCCACCAGCGGGACCAGCTCGCGACCGAGGCTGACGTACAACGCCAGCAACACCAGCAACAGGGCGCAAAGCCCCAGCCCCCAACGGGTCAGCGTCGCGATCAAGCGTGTCAGACGCTCCATGTCAGTGAGCTCCCCTGGCAAAGGCAATCAAATCCGCGGGACCGCCGCTTCCCAAGCTCTTCAGAGCAACACCACGTCGTATTGTTCCTGGGAATACATGGTTTCGACCTGGAAACGAATCGTGCGTCCGATAAAGGCCTCCAACTCAGCGACATTGCCTGACTCCTCGTCGAGCAGGCGATCCACGACTTTCTGGTTCGCCAACACTCTATAGCCGGTCGCCTGGTAGGCGCGCGCCTCCCGGAGGATTTCTCGGAAGATTTCGTAACACACGGTTTCCGGGGTCTTGAGCTTGCCGCGCCCCTGGCAACTGCTGCAGGGTTCGCACAGCACCTGTTCGAGGCTTTCGCGGGTGCGCTTGCGAGTCATCTGCACCAGGCCCAGTTCGGTGATGCCAATGATGTTGGTCTTGGCGTGATCGCGTTCGAGTTGTTTTTCCAGGGTCCGCAGCACCTGGCGCTGATGCTCTTCATCTTCCATGTCGATGAAGTCGATGATGATGATCCCGCCCAGGTTGCGCAGGCGCAGCTGGCGGGCAATCGCCGTGGCGGCTTCCAGATTGGTCTTGAAGATGGTTTCTTCCAGGTTGCGATGGCCGACGAACGCCCCGGTGTTGACGTCGATGGTGCTCATGGCTTCGGCCGGATCGACCACCAGGTAACCGCCGGACTTGAGCGGCACCTTGCGCTCCAGGGCTTTCTGGATTTCGTCCTCGACCCCGTACAGGTCGAAAATCGGCCGCTCGCCAGGGTAATGCTCCAGGCGATCGGCGATTTCCGGCATCAGTTCGGCGACGAACTGCGTGGTTTTCTGGAAAGTCTCCCGGGAGTCGATGCGAATTTTCTCGATCTTGGGGCTGACCAGGTCGCGCAAGGTCCGCAATGCCAGGCCCAGGTCTTCGTAGATCACGCTGGGGGTGGCGATGGTCTTGATCTGCGCGGCGATCTGGTCCCAAAGCCTTCGCAGGTAGCGGATGTCCATGAGAATCTCATCGGCCCCGGCCCCTTCGGCGGCGGTGCGCAGGATGAACCCGCCGGCTTCCTTGATGCCTTCTTTTTCCACGCAGTCGCTGACCACCTGCTTGAGGCGCTCGCGCTCGGCTTCGTCTTCGATCTTCAGGGAAATGCCGACGTGGGCGGTGCGCGGCATGTACACCAGGTAGCGCGACGGAATCGACAGTTGCGTGGTCAGGCGGGCGCCCTTGGAGCCGATGGGGTCTTTGGTGACCTGCACCACCAGGCTCTGGCCTTCATGCACCAGCGCGCTGATGCTCTCCACGGCCGGCCCTTCGCGCATGGAAATTTCCGACGCATGGATGAACGCCGCGCGGTCCAGGCCGATGTCGACGAAGGCCGCCTGCATGCCCGGCAGCACTCGCACCACCTTGCCCTTGTAGATATTGCCAACGATGCCACGCTTTTGCGTACGCTCGACGTGGACCTCTTGCAGCACACCGTTTTCAACCACCGCCACGCGCGATTCCATCGGCGTGATGTTGATCAGGATCTCTTCACTCATGGCAGGGTCTCGTTCAGGCGTGTTCACGATTATGGCCGCATCAAGTCAGACGGCGCTCAGCGCGCGCTTAAGGTTTGCCAACAGGGTATGCCGAAATGGCCCAGCAGTTCTGCGGTTTCGCACAGGGGCAGGCCGACTACGGCTGAATAACTGCCTTCGAGGCCGGCGACAAACACCGCGCCCAGCCCTTGAATACCATAGCTGCCGGCCTTGTCCCGGGGTTCGCCGCTGGCCCAATAGGCCATCGCTTCCTGTTCGGTAATGGGGCGAAAACGCACTTGGCTGCGCACCACCCGTGATTCGCAGCGCGAGCCGTCCAGCACGGCAATGGCGGTCAGCACTTCATGGTTGCGACCGGACAGGCTCAGCAGCATGGACAAGGCGTCGGCCTGATCCACTGGCTTGCCGAGAATCCGCCCCTCCAGCACCACGGCGGTGTCCGCGCCGAGCACGCAGCCATCCACACCGGTGTCCAGGGCCCGTCGCCCCGCCTCGGCCTTGCCGCGCGCCAGGCGCTCGACATAAGCCGAGGGGGGTTCGTGATCCAGGGGTGTTTCATCAATGTCCGCGCCGATGGCGGTAAAGGGTACGCCGATCTGCGTGAGCAGCTCACGCCGACGCGGCGAGCCTGAGGCGAGATAAAGCGGTTTCATCAAGACATCTCCCTATCAAGGCCAATGCCTGACCGAATCAGTTGATTTTGAAACGCAGGCGCAGGCCACGCAAACCGAAGCTGACCCACGGCCAGAGCAAGGCGCTGACCAGGGCTGGCAGCACCAGCGCCAGCGTCGGCTGACGATTGCCGGTGAGCGCGCTGAGCCACAACTGCACCAGTTGCGCCAGGCCGAAAATCACCAGGATCACCAGGCATTGTTGCCACATGGGGAACATCCGCAAGCGCTGTTGCAGCGATAGCACCAGAAACGTAATCAGCGTCAGGATCAGCGCGTTCTGCCCCAGCAGCGTGCCATAGAGCACGTCCTCGGCCAGGCCCAGGCACCAGGCGGTGACCATGCCGACCTTGTGGGGCAAGGCCAGCGCCCAGAAGGCCAGCAACAGGGCCAGCCACAGGGGGCGCAGGATTTCCATGAACTGCGGCAGCGGCGAAACGCTGAGCAACAGGCCGATGGCGAAGGTCAGCCAGACCATCCAGCCGTTACCGGATTGGGTACTGCTCATTCTTCTCGTGCTCCCCTGGTGGCTGGCGCGGCGGCCGGCGTGGAGACAGGTGGTTTGGCTGCGGGCCGGGCCGGCTGAGACGCCGGCGCGTGAGTAGCCGACCTGGGTGGTTTCGCAGCAGGCGTGGCGGGTGCGGCCGTTGGCGCCGTTGCTGGAACGGCCGGAGTTGCCGGAGCCGGTGCAGCCACTTGCGGCTTGGGCACGATGGCAGGAACTGCCGCCGGGGTAGCCGGGGCAGCCGACTCGCCGCCTTGCCGGTCCTGGGCTTCCTGGGCCGCCGCGGCTTCGTTGGCGCGCTCCTCGGGTGTCCGCGTATCGCTGAACACCAACAGCAGATAACGACTGCGGTTCAACGCGGCCGTCGGCACCGCGCGCACAATGGCGAACGGCTGGCCGGAGTCATGGATGACTTCCTTGACCGTCGCCACCGGATACCCGGCCGGGAAACGCTGGCCGAGGCCAGAGCTGACCAGCAGGTCGCCTTCCTTGATATCGGCGGTATCGGCCACGTGCCGCAGCTCCAGGCGCTCCGGGTTGCCGGTGCCACTGGCGATCGCCCGCAGGCCGTTGCGGTTGACCTGCACCGGGATGCTATGGGTGGTATCGGTCAGCAACAGCACGCGAGATGTATAAGGCATCAACTCCACCACCTGGCCCATCAGGCCCCGGGCATCGAGCACCGGTTGGCCGAGGACCACACCGTCGCGCTCGCCCTTGTTGATCAGGATGCGGTGGGTGAAGGGGTTGGGGTCCATGCCGATCAACTCGGCCACTTCGACCTTCTCGTTGACCAGTGCGGAGGAGTTGAGCAACTCGCGCAGCCGCACGTTCTGCTCGGTGAGGGCGGCCAGCTTCTGCATGCGCCCCTGCAACAGCAGGTTTTCGGTCTTTAGTTTTTCGTTTTCGGCGACCAGTTCGGTCCGGCTGCCAAATTGGCTGGCGACACCTTGCCACAAGCGCTGCGGCAGATCGGTGATCCAATAGGACTCCATCAACACCAGCGACATCTGGCTGCGTACAGGCTTGAGCAGCGTGAAGCGGGCATCGACCACCATCAGCGCGACCGATAGCACGGTCAGCACCAGCAGGCGCACGCCCAATGAGGGGCCTTTGGCGAAAAGCGGTTTAATAGGCCGCTCCTCCCAGGCAAATGTTTTCTTTATTCATACGGCATCAAACCGGCCTGGATACGAATGACAGAAGATAAACGCCAACGGGCAGCACTGCAAAGTGCTGCCCGAGAGCGAACAACATAGACCACCCAGCCAGACTTATTCGCTGGAGAGCAGGTCCATGGTGTGCTTGTCCATCATTTCCAATGCACGGCCACCGCCGCGGGCAACGCAGGTCAACGGGTCTTCGGCAACGATCACCGGCAGGCCGGTTTCCTGGGCCAACAACTTGTCGAGGTCACGCAACAGCGCGCCACCACCGGTCAGCACCAGGCCGCGCTCGGCGATGTCCGACGCCAGCTCCGGCGGCGACTGCTCCAGGGCGCTCTTGACGGCCTGGACGATGGTCGCCAGCGACTCTTGCAGCGCTTCGAGCACTTCGTTGGAATTGAGGGTAAAGGCCCGTGGAACGCCTTCGGCCAGGTTGCGACCGCGCACGTCGACTTCACGCACTTCACCGCCCGGGTAGGCCGTGCCGATTTCCTGCTTGATACGCTCGGCGGTGGATTCGCCGATCAGGCTGCCGTAGTTGCGACGCACATAAGTGATGATCGCTTCGTCGAAACGGTCGCCGCCCACACGTACGGATTCGGCGTAGACCACACCGTTGAGGGAGATCAGCGCGATTTCAGTGGTACCGCCACCGATGTCGACGACCATCGAGCCGCGGGCTTCTTCCACCGGCAGGCCGGCACCGATGGCAGCGGCCATGGGTTCTTCGATCAGGAACACTTCACGGGCACCGGCACCGAGGGCCGATTCGCGGATAGCGCGACGCTCTACCTGGGTGGACTTGCATGGAACGCAGATCAGCACACGAGGGCTGGGCTGCAGAAAGCTGTTTTCGTGAACCTTGTTGATGAAGTACTGCAGCATCTTTTCGCAGACGCTGAAGTCGGCGATCACGCCGTCCTTCATTGGGCGAATGGCCGCGATGTTGCCCGGTGTACGGCCCAGCATGCGCTTGGCTTCCGTACCGACAGCCACGACACTCTTCTGGTTACCGTGGGTGCGGATGGCCACGACCGAGGGTTCATTCAGGACGATACCGCGCTCGCGCACGTAAATAAGGGTGTTGGCAGTGCCCAGGTCGATGGAAAGATCGCTGGAAAACATGCCACGCAGTTTCTTGAACATGGGAAAGGGACCCTAGGCAACGCGTGGGTAAAAAAGTGCGGCAAACTCTAACAACGACAGGGATTTTGGGCAAGGCACCAATATGTTAAATTGGCCGCTTTTCTGTGCACCAAACCCCACAATCGCGGCCGTAAAGCCGTAGAAATGCGGTAGTGTTCCGACAATCTAACACACGGACAGACTGCGTCCGTTTTGTTTTCCACTGGAGAATCCCATGGCGCTTGAACGCTCCGACGTGGAAAAAATCGCTCATCTGGCCTGTCTGGGCCTCAATGAAGCCGATCTTCCACACATTACTTCTGCCCTGAACAGCATTCTGGGGCTGGTCGACGAGATGCAGGCGGTCGACACCGACGGTATCGAACCGCTGGCCCACCCACTGGAAGCCAGCCAGCGCCTGCGCGCCGACGTCGTGACCGAGTCCAATCACCGCGAGGCCTACCAGTCCATCGCACCAGCGGTCGAAAACGGCCTGTACCTGGTTCCGAAAGTCATCGACTAAAGGGAAAGAGCCTCTCATGCATCACATGACCCTGGCCGAGATCGCCCGCGGACTCGCCGATAAAAAGTTTTCCTCCGAAGAGCTGACCCAGGTCCTGCTGGCGCGCATCGCCCAGCTCGACCCGCAGCTCAACAGTTTCATCAGCCTCACCCCGGAGCTGGCCCTGAGCCAGGCCAAGGCCGCCGACGCCCGTCGCGCCAACGGTGAGAACGGCGCCTTGCTCGGCGCACCGATTGCCCACAAGGACCTGTTCTGCACCCTGGGCATCCGCACCAGCTGCGGCTCGAAGATGCTCGACAACTTCAAGGCCCCGTACGATGCCACCGTGGTCGCCAGGCTGGCCGCCGTCGGCGCCGTGACCCTGGGCAAGACCAACATGGACGAATTCGCCATGGGTTCGGCTAACGAGTCGAGCTACTACGGCGCGGTGAAGAACCCGTGGAACCTGGAACACGTACCGGGCGGTTCGTCAGGCGGTTCCGCCGCCGCCGTGGCCGCGCGCCTGTTGCCGGCCGCCACCGCCACCGACACCGGCGGTTCGATTCGCCAGCCAGCGGCGTTCACCAACCTCACCGGCCTCAAGCCGACCTACGGTCGCGTCTCTCGCTGGGGCATGATCGCCTACGCCTCCAGCCTCGACCAGGGCGGCCCGCTCGCGCGCACCGCCGAAGACTGCGCGATCCTGCTGCAAGGCATGGCCGGCTTCGACCCGAACGACTCCACCAGTATCGATGAACCCGTGCCGGACTACAGCGCCAGCCTCAACGGCTCGCTGCAAGGCCTGCGCATCGGCGTGCCGAAGGAATACTTCAGCGCCGGCCTCGACCCGCGCATCGCCGAACTGGTCCACAACAGTGTCAAAGAGCTGGAGAAGCTCGGCGCGGTCATCAAGGAAATCAGCCTGCCGAACATGCAGCACGCGATTCCGGCGTACTACGTGATCGCCCCGGCGGAAGCATCCTCGAACCTGTCGCGCTTCGACGGTGTGCGCTTCGGCTATCGCTGCGAGAACCCGGAAAACCTGATCGACCTGTACAAGCGCTCCCGTGGCGAAGGCTTCGGTGCCGAAGTGCAGCGCCGGATCATGGTCGGCGCCTATGCGCTGTCCGCTGGCTACTACGATGCCTACTACCTCAAGGCGCAGAAAATCCGCCGCCTGGTGAAGAACGATTTCATGGCCGCCTTCAACGAGGTCGACATCATCCTCGGCCCGACCACGCCGAACCCGGCCTGGAAGCTCGGCGCCAAGAACAGCGACCCGGTCGCCGAGTACCTGGAAGACGTCTACACCATCACCGCCAACCTCGCCGGCTTGCCGGGCCTGTCCATGCCGGCCGGCTTCGTCGATGGCCTGCCGGTGGGCGTGCAACTGCTCGCGCCGTATTTCCAGGAAGGCCGCCTGCTCAACGTGGCTCACCAGTATCAGTTGAACACTGACTGGCACACCCGCACCCCAACCGGCTTCTGAGGAGAAACACATGCAATGGGAAGTCGTGATCGGGCTGGAGATTCATACCCAGCTCACCACCCGGTCGAAAATCTTTTCCGGTAGCTCCACCACGTTCGGCTCCGAGCCCAACACCCAGGCCAGCCTGGTCGACCTGGGCATGCCCGGCGTGCTGCCAGTGCTCAACGCCGAAGCCGTGCGCATGGCAGTGATGTTCGGCCTGGCGATTGACGCCGAGATCGGCCAGCACAACGTGTTCGCCCGCAAGAACTACTTCTATCCGGACCTGCCCAAGGGCTACCAGATCAGCCAGATGGAACTGCCGATCGTCGGCAAGGGCCACCTGGACATCGCCCTGGAAGACGGCACGGTCAAGCGTGTCGGCATCACCCGGGCGCACCTGGAAGAAGACGCCGGCAAGAGCCTGCACGAAGAATTCAACGGCGCCACCGGCATCGACCTGAACCGTGCCGGCACGCCGCTGCTGGAGATCGTCTCCGAGCCGGACATGCGCAGCGCCAAGGAAGCCGTGGCCTACGTCAAGGCGATCCACGCACTGGTGCGCTACCTGGGCATCTGCGACGGCAACATGGCCGAAGGCTCGCTGCGCTGCGACTGCAACGTGTCGATCCGGCCCAAGGGCCAGGTCGAGTTCGGCACCCGCTGCGAGATCAAGAACGTCAACTCGTTCCGCTTCATCGAGAAGGCGATCAACAGCGAGATCCAGCGCCAGATCGAACTGATCGAGGACGGCGGCAAGGTCATCCAGCAAACCCGCCTGTATGACCCGAACAAGGACGAGACCCGTCCGATGCGCAGCAAGGAAGAAGCCAACGACTACCGTTACTTCCCCGACCCTGACCTGCTGCCGGTGGTCATCGAGGACTCGTTCCTCAATGACGTGCGCGCCACCCTGCCGGAACTGCCGCCGCAGAAACGCGAGCGCTTCCAGGCGCAGTTCGGCCTGTCGAGCTATGACGCCAACGTCCTGGCCACCAGCCGTGAACAGGCCGATTACTTCGAAAAAGTCGTGAGCATCGGCGGCGACGCCAAGCTGGCGGCCAACTGGGTAATGGTCGAGTTGGGCAGCCTGTTGAACAAGCAAGGCCTGGAAATCGATGAGTCGCCGGTCTCGGCCGAGCAACTGGGCGGCATGCTGGTGCGGATCAAGGACAACACCATTTCCGGCAAGATCGCCAAGATGGTGTTCGAAGCCATGGCCAATGGTGAGGGCAGCGCCGACGAGATCATCGGGAAGCGCGGCTTGAAGCAGGTCACCGACACCGGCGCCATTTCCGCTGTGCTCGATGAAATGCTCGCGGCCAACGCCGAGCAGGTCGAACAATACCGTGCGGCAGACGAAGCCAAGCGCGGCAAGATGTTCGGCTTCTTCGTCGGCCAGGCCATGAAAGCCTCCAAGGGCAAGGCCAACCCGCAGCAGGTCAACGAACTGCTCAAAAGCAAGCTCGAGGGCTGATGGACATGGAGCCAGCCTTGCTGTCTGGCTCAATTCCCTGTGGGAACGAGCTTGCTCGCGATAGCGGCATGACAGTCAACACCGATGTTGAATGTGATGGCCTCTTCGCGAGCAAGCTCGCTTCCACATTTGGATTTGGAAAACCCTACATGAAGCGTCTCCTCGGCGCCTGCGCCCTGCTGTCCCTGCTGGCCGGTTGCGCCAGCCAGAGCGGGACGGTCGATCCACACGGCTACGACCAGACCGGTGTCGCCTCTTATTACGGTGCCAGGCACCATGGCAAACGCACCGCCAGCGGCGAGCGTTTCGACCAGCACGGCCTGACCGCCGCCCATCGCCAGTTGCCGTTCGGCACACGGGTGAAAATCACCAACCTGGGCAACAATAACAGCGTGGTGGTACGCATCAACGACCGTGGCCCATACTCCCGAGGCCGTTTGATCGACGTGTCCCGCGAAGCCGCCGAGCGACTGGGCATGTTGCGCAGCGGCACCGCACGGGTGCGCGTGCAAGCCCTCGACGATTGATAGACGGAGCCCGGCCATTTCCCTACTCACCGCCCTACCGCTGCTCAGCCTGATCGAATTGTTCGGCGCCCTGCTGTTGCTGATCGGCGGCGCCGAACTGCTGGTGCGCGCCGCCGTGGGCCTGGCGGCACGCTTGCAGGTACGACCGCTGATCATCGGTCTGACCGTCGTCGCTTTCGGCAGCAGCGCGCCGCAAATGGCCGTCAGCCTGCAGGCGACCCTGGCACAGAACGCCGACATCGCCGTGGGCAGCGTGATCGGCAGCGGCATCTTCAACATCCTCGTCACCCTCGGGTTGTCGGCGCTGATCATTCCGTTACGCGTCTCGCGCCAACTGGTGCGCCTGGACATCCCGCTGATGATCGGCGCCAGCCTGCTGGTGTTCGTGCTGGCCTGGAATGAAGAACTGACCCGGTTGGATGGGGTCTGGCTTCTGTTGGCCCTGGCGGTTTACCTCGGGCTGTTGCTGCGCCAGTCACGGCATTCGGGGCGACCGCACCCGGTGGGGGGCGAGGTGGCCCACCTGTCCTGGGTCAAGAGTGTGTTGATGATCGCGTCGGGCCTGGCGATGCTGGTTTTCGCCGGGCACCTTTTGCTGGGTGCGGCAGTGGAAGTGGCGACGGACCTCGGGCTCTCGGAACGCATCATCGGCCTGACCATCGTCGCCGTCTGCACCTCGCTGCCGGAACTCGCCACTTCGCTGATCGCCGCCTTACGGGGCCAGCGGGACATCGCCGTGGGCAACGTGATCGGCAGCAACCTGTTCAACCTGCTGGGCGTGCTGGGGGTCACCGCCCTCGCCGCGCCCACGCCTCTGTCGGTCTCGCCGAACGCCCTGGATTTCGACCTGCCGGTGATGCTCGGCGTGGCGGTGCTGTGCCTGCCGGTGTTCTATTCCGGTTATCGCGTCACCCGCGCCGAAGGCCTGTTGTTCCTGGGCTTGTACCTGGCCTACGGGCTGCACGTGGTGTCGTTCACCACCGGCATGCCCCTGGCCGGCCAACTGGAGCGGCTGATGCTGTTCTATGTGCTGCCGGCCCTGCTCGCGTTTTTGCTGTTCACCTCCCTGCGCGCCTGGCGCCGCCAACACCACAAGAGGGATTTGCCATGACCGACACTCCAAAGACCGGCCTGGACATGCGTCGCCAGGTCATGGGCGACGCGTTCGTCGACCGCGCCCTGGGCAACGCCACCGAGTTCACCCAGCCGTTGCAGGACTTCGTCAACGAACATGCCTGGGGCAGTGTGTGGCAGCGCGAGGGGCTACCGCTGAAGACCCGCAGCCTGATCACTCTGGCCGCCCTCACCGCCCTCAAGTGCCCGCAGGAACTCAAAGGCCATGTGCGCGGCGCGCTGAACAACGGTTGCACGGTGGAAGAGATTCGCGAGGCTTTGCTGCATTGCGCGGTGTACGCGGGCGTGCCGGCGGCGATCGATGCGTTTCGGGCGGCGCAGGAAGTGATCGAGGCGTATCAGAAACCTGAGTAAAGTACAGGGGCCTGTAGCGACAGGTCAGGCCTCTTCGCGAGCAAGCCCGCTCCCACATAACCGAGTTCTCCCAAGGGAGTACGGTCAAGTGTGGGAGCGGGCTTGCTCGCGAATGGATCGAGAGAGCAGCACAAATCCAAGCCTAGATCCACCCCCCCCACTGCAACACAAAAATCCCCAGGTTGGTGGTAATCGCCGCCATCAAGGTGGTGATCACGATGATCGCCGCCGCCAGTTCATGGTTGCCATCCGCCGCCCGGGCCATGACGAAGCTGGCGGCGGCGGTGGGACTGCCGAAGTACAGGAACAGAATCCCCAGTTCCGCCCCGCGAAAGCCCCAGAGCCAGGCACCGAGGGTGGCCACCAGGGGCAGGCCGACCATTTTCACCAGGCTCGAACTCAGGGCCATCTTGCCGCTCTTGCGCAGGGCCGCCAGCGATAGCGTGCCGCCGATGCAAATCAGCGCCAGGGGCAAGGTCATCTGCGACAGGTACTTGGCCGAGGTCTCGAACCAGTTCGGCACGCCGATCTGCCAATAGGCGAACGGCGCGGCGACGATCACGCTGATAATCAGCGGATTGCTGATCACGCTCTTGCAAATACTCCAAGGATCGGACTTGATCACCGGGCTGTAGACCGCCAGCACGATGGTCGACAAGGTGTTGTAGAACAGGATCACCAGGGCCGCGAGAATCGCTCCCAGGGAAATCCCGTAGTCGCCATACATGCTCGCCGCCAACGCCAGGCCGATGACCCCGTTGTTGCCGCGAAACGCACCTTGGGTGTAGATGCCGCGATCTGCCCGAGGACAACGCCAGATCGCCCAGCCCCAGGCCATCGCAAAGCTCACCAGGGTCGCGATAGAGAAATAGATCAACAGATCCGGCTGCAAAGCCGCATGCAGGTCCGCGTGCAGGATGCCGAGGAACAACAGCGCCGGCATGGTGACGTTGAACACCAGGGACGAGGCGATGTGGATGAAATTGTCGTTGATCCAGTCGATGCGCTTGAGCAATACCCCCAGAAACAGCATGGCGAACACCGGCGCGGTGACGTTCAGGGTTTCTAGGAAAATTGCCAGCATGCCGGGGGACCTTGAGAGGGGTGTCGTTAGGTGGCTAATGATAAGCCACTCACGGCACTGGCGTCTGGTAGAGCGTCTTCGCGAGCAGGCTCGCTTCCATATTTATTCTACAGCGGACACAGCATTCACATTTACCCCACATCCTTGTGGGAGCGAGCTTGCTCGCGAAGACGGCAGCATATCCAACATCAATGCTGGCTGAACTACCGCCATCGCGAGCAAGCTCGCTCCCACACGGGGTCTCCAGCGATCACGAAATCATCAGGTAATCGGCGCCGGGTTGAACAACGTGATGTCGTTGTACAGCTTGTGCCGCTCGGCCCAGGTCTGCTTCTTGCCGCTGGCCACGTCCAGGTAGTAGTGGAACAGCTCCCAGCCCAACTCTTCGATGGTCGCCCGTCCGGTGGCGATCCGGCCGGCATCGATATCGATCAGGTCCGGCCAGCGCTGGGCCAGTTCGGTGCGGGTCGAGACCTTCACCACTGGAGCCATGGCCAAGCCGTACGGCGTGCCACGACCAGTGGTGAAGACGTGCAGGTTCATCCCCGCCGCCAGTTGCAACGTGCCGCAGACAAAATCGCTGGCCGGTGTGGCGCAGAAGATCAGGCCCTTTTGCTTGAAGCGCTCGCCCGGGCCGAGCACGCCGTTGATCGCGCTGCTGCCAGACTTGACGATCGAGCCCAGGGATTTTTCGACGATGTTCGACAGCCCGCCCTTCTTGTTGCCCGGCGTGGTGTTGGCACTGCGATCAGCCTCGCCCTTGGCCAGGTAGCGGTCGTACCAGTCCATTTCCCGCACCAGCTCCTGGGCAACTTCCCGGGTTTGCGCCCGGGAGGTCAGCAGGTAGATCGCATCGCGCACTTCGGTGACTTCGGAAAACATCACCGTCGCCCCCGCTCGCAGCAACAGGTCCGAGGCATAACCCAGCGCCGGGTTGGCGGTGATGCCGGAAAACGCATCGCTGCCGCCGCACTGCATGCCCAGGATCAGCTCCGAGGCCGGCACGGTTTCGCGACGGCGCAGGTCGAGTTTCTTCAGGCGGGTCTCGGCCAATTCCATGATCTGCTCGATCATTTCGGTGAAACCGTGACTGGAATCCTGCAAGCGATACAGCCACGGCTCGCTGAGGTCCACCGAGCTGTCGTTCTCATGCATCACCTGCCCGGCCTGCAATTTCTCGCAGCCCAGGCTGATCACCAGAGCCTCGCCTCCCAAGTTCGGGTTGCGTGCCAGGTTGCGCACGGTACGGATCGGGATGTACGCATCGGTGGCGGTGATCGCCACGCCGCAGCCATAGCTGTGGGTCAGCGCCACCACGTCATCGACGTTCGGGTACTTGGGCAGCAACTCGTCCTTGATGCGCTTGACCGCATGGTCCAGCACCCCGGTCACGCACTGCACCGTGGTGGTGATGCCCAGGATGTTGCGCGTGCCAACGGTGCCGTCGGCGTTGCGATAACCCTCGAAGGTGTAGCCCTCCAGCGGCGCATCGGCTGCCGGCACGTCGGTGGACAGCGGCAAGCTGTCCAACGGCGGCGCGGTGGGCATGCGCAGCTGGTCTTCCTTGACCCAACTGCCACGAGGAATCGGTTGCAGCGCGTAGCCAATGACCTGGCCGTAGCGAATCACCTCCCCGCCCTCGGGAATATCTTCCAGGGTGACCTTGTGGCTCTGGGGCACAAAGTCCACGGTGACCAGGCCGTCCGGGAACTCGGTCCCGGCCGGTACGCCCTGGTCGTTGACGACGATCACCACGTTGTCCCGCTCGTGCAGACGGATGTAACGGGGCGAATCGGCATGTTCAATCAGTTGCATTGATGCCGCTCCTTCAGGATTTCGCTTCAGACAGGCTGGAGATGCCGGCATCCTTGGCCGTCGGTTCCTTGAGTACCACACGCTTGATTGGCCCTACGATGACCAGGTAACTGAACACCGCCACCAGCGCGTTGCAACCGACGAACACCAGTGCCCACTTGAACGAACCGGTGGCGCTGATGATGTAGCCGATGACGATTGGCGTGGTGATCGACGCCAGGTTGCCGAAGGTGTTGAACAGGCCACCGCTCAGGCCGGCGATCTGTTTTGGCGACGTGTCGGAAACCACGGCCCAGCCCAGTGCGCCCACACCCTTACCGAAGAAGGCCAGGGCCATGAAGCCCACCACCATCCATTCGATGTCGACGTAGTTGCACGCCACGATGCTGCTGGACACCAGCAGGCCGGCGATGATCGGCGCTTTGCGAGCGAAGGTCAGCGAGTGGCCCTTGCGCAGCAGGTAATCGGAAATCACCCCGCCCAGCACGCCGCCAATGAAGCCGCAGATCGCCGGCAAGGACGCGATGAAACCAGCCTTGAGGATGGTCATGCCGCGTTCCTGCACCAGGTACACCGGGAACCAGGTCAGGAAGAAGTAGGTGATGCCGTTGATGCAGTACTGGCCCAGGTATACGCCCAGCATCATGCGATTGGTCAGCAGTTGACGGATGTAATCCCACTTCGGACCGTCGGCTTTCTTTTCCTTGCCCTTGTCCTGGTCCATGTCGACCATCGCGCCGTTGGCGGCGATGTGATTGAACTCGGCTTCGTTGATCATCGGGTGCTGGCGCGGGCTGTAGATCACTTTCAGCCAGATCAGCGAGAACACGATACCGATCACGCCCATCACGATGAACACGTGCTGCCAGCCGAAGCGGTAGACGATCCAGCCCATCAGCGGTGCGAACAGCACGGTGGCGAAATACTGCGCCGAGTTGAAGATCGCCGAGGCGGTGCCGCGTTCCGCGGTGGGGAACCAGGCGGCGACGATCCGTGCGTTGCCTGGGAAGGATGGCGCTTCGGCCAGCCCAACCAGGAAGCGCAGCATGAACAGCGCAACCACGGCCGTGGACATGCCGAATTCACCCACATAGCCTTGCAGCACGGTGAACAACGACCAGGTGAAGATGCTCAAGGCATAGATTTTCTTTGACCCGAAACGGTCGAGCAGCCAGCCGCCAGGAATCTGCCCGGCCACGTAGGCCCAGCCGAAAGCGGAGAAGATATAACCGAGGGTAACGGCATCGATGCCGAGGTCTTTTTGCAGGCTGGAGCCTGCGATAGCGATGGTGGCACGGTCGGCATAGTTGATCGTCGTCACCAGAAACAGCATGAGCAGGATCAAATAGCGGACGTGTGTCGGCTTGGTCGCTTGCATGTATGTACTCCCACTATTTATTTTTATGCGGGTCAGCAGATTGTGACGCCAGGGCCGGATCACCGGCCCTGGCGGTGTCGCACTTACGATCCGATGTAAGAAGTTTTAACCACGGTGTAGAACTCTTGTGCGTAGCGACCTTGCTCACGCGAACCATAGGACGAACCTTTGCGCCCGCCGAACGGCACGTGGTAATCCACGCCAGCGGTCGGCAGGTTGACCATCACCATGCCCGCCTGGGAATGACGTTTGAAGTGGTTGGCGTACTTCAGTGAGGTGGTGGCGATACCGGCGGACAGACCGAACTCGGTGTCGTTGGCCATGGCCAGCGCTGCCTCGTAGTCGGCCACGCGCACGACGTTGGCCACTGGGCCGAAGATCTCTTCGCGGCTGATGCGCATCGACGCTTCGCTGTCGGCGAACAGGGTCGGCGCCAGGAAGTAACCTTCGGTGTCGCATGTCACCAAACCACCACCGCTCACCAGCCGCGCGCCTTCGCTCTGGCCGATGTCGATGTACTTCAAGTCCTGGTTGAGCTGGGCCTCGGAAACGACCGGGCCGATGTCGGTGCCGGCCTTCAACGCATGACCGACCTTGATCGACTGCATGCGCTCGGCCATGGCCGCAACGAACTTGTCGTGGATGCCGGCGGTGACGATCAGGCGACTGGAGGCCGTGCAACGTTGACCGGTGGAGTAGAACGCGCTCTGCACCGCCAGTTCGACGGCTTGCTTGAGGTCGGCGTCGTCGAGGATGATCTGCGGGTTCTTGCCGCCCATCTCCAACTGCACCTTGGCCTGGCGCGACACGCAGTTGACCGCGATCTGCCGGCCCACACCCACGGAACCGGTGAAGCTGATGCCGTCGACTTTCGGGCTATTGACCAGGACTTCACCGACCACGCGGCCGCTGCCCATCACCAGGTTGAACGCACCGGCCGGGAAACCGGCGCGGGAAATGATCTCAGCCAGGGCCCAGGCACAGCCCGGCACCAGCTCGGCGGGCTTGATCACCACGCAGTTGCCGTAGGCCAGGGCCGGGGCAATCTTCCAGGCAGGGATGGCGATCGGGAAGTTCCACGGGGTAATCAGGCCGACTACACCGAGGGCTTCACGGGTGACTTCGACGTTGACGCCCGGGCGCACCGACGGCACGTAATCGCCCGACAGGCGCAGGCATTCACCGGCGAAGAATTTGAAAATGTTGCCGGCGCGGGTTACTTCGCCGATGGCTTCAGGCAGGGTCTTACCCTCTTCCCGCGCCAGCAGTTGGCCGAGTTCTTCGCGGCGGGCGAGGATCTCGCTGCCGACTTTGTCCAGGGCATCGTGACGGGCCTGGATACCCGAGGTCGACCAGGCCGGGAAGGCGGCGCGGGCGGCTTCGATGGCGGCATTGACTTGCGCTGCGTCAGCCTTGGCGTATTCACCGATGACATCGGACAGATCAGACGGGTTGATGTTGGTGCAATAGTCGGCACCGGCCACCCACTGACCGTTGATGTAGTTATCGAAACGCTTTGAATCTGCCACGGAGCTACTCCTTCTACAAAAGCTGTCTAGGGACGCAAAGCATCCCTGGTGGCATTCCCACGTGGAGCGCGGGAACGAACAAACCTTACGCAAAAAGCCGCTGATTACTCAGCGGCCTTATCGGGTTTGTTACTGCTTGCCTTGCTTGTCGATCAGCGCGGCCAGGGCTTCGTATTCTTCTGGCAGCAAGTCGGTCAACGGCGTGCGCACAGGGCCCGCGTCATAGCCAACGATCTTCGCGCCGGCCTTGACGATGCTCACCGCGTAACCGGCCTTGCGGTTACGGATGTCCAGGTAAGGCAGGAAGAAGTCGTCGATGATTTTGCCGACGGTCTCGTGATCGTCGCGGGCAATGGCGTGGTAGAAGTCCATCGCGGTTTTCGGGATGAAGTTGAACACCGCCGAGGAGTAGACCGGCACGCCCAGGGCCTTGTAGGCCGCGGCGTAGACTTCAGCGGTCGGCAAGCCGCCCAGGTAGCTGAAACGATCGCCAAGGCGACGACGGATCGACACCATCAGTTCGATATCACCCAGGCCATCCTTGTAGCCGATCAGGTTCGGGCAGCGCTCGGCCAGTTGTTCCAGCTGAGTGGCGTTCAGGCGGCAGACGTTGCGGTTGTACACCACCACGCCGATTTTTACCGATTTGCACACGGCTTCAACGTGGGCGGCAACGCCGTCCTGGCTGGCTTCGGTCAGGTAGTGCGGCAGCAGCAACAAGCCCTTGGCGCCCAGGCGCTCGGCTTCTTGAGCGTATTCGATGGCCTGGCGGGTGGCACCGCCAACACCGGCAAGAATTGGCACGCTGGTGGCGCAGGTATCGACGGCGGTCTTGATGACCTGCGAATACTCGCTGGCGGCCAGGGAGAAGAATTCACCGGTGCCGCCCGCTGCGAACAATGCAGAGGCGCCATACGGGGCCAGCCACTCGAGACGTTTGATGTAGCTGTCGCGATTGAAATCGCCTTGGGCAGTGAAATCGGTGACCGGGAACGACAGCAGGCCAGACGAGAGGATGGACTTCAGTTCTTGTGGATTCATTATTCGAACACCCTGGGACGCAAAATGTGTATGAGATGGTTAAGCTTCGGCCAGAAGTTGTAGGTCATCGTACAACTTAAAATGTAGACGTCAACTGTATTTCGTCCTTTGTCAGGTGTGAGGGCATGGAGGTTGGCCGCGAAGCCTTTTAAATCGGGCCATCCGGCGAAATTGGAGAGCCAATGAAACTTGCGAGCGATTCCCCCGGACCGCTCATCGAGACTGTCAACTCTGTCAGTAGGCGAGATTGCGGGAAGGAGGCATAACGGCGGTGTGGCCGTGCGACGCCCGGCTGTGGTCCTTTTCTGAAATTTTAAAGTGAGTCGCCCGTACGCAACGATCAAGGCCGCCTCACAAGGAGTGACACCATGGCGAAGACGTATGCGAAACCGATGCTCAAGGATTTTCCAGCCACCGGGGAAGTCACGATCCGCTTGGCAAAGACAAAGACGTTAACCGTGAAAATTCCGGATGCAGCTTTCGACCCGTACTCGAACGCCCGACTGACTCTGGGCGTCGGCTCGACGCCTCCTACTCCGGTAGGCGCGTTTACACCTCTGACCGACGGCGAGGAAGGTACGCCACGCAAGGATGTGACAATGACGCTAACCAATACCGACTTGGCAGCTTACGTCGGCCAATTGGTTGAGCTTCGTTATGAGGTTAGCTACGAGAGCTGGGATCCCGATACATCCGAGCCGCAAATGTTGCGGATCAGCGCGTAGGGCTGGCGCTGCGATTTGTCAGACAGGCAAACAGATCGAAAACCGAACACCGTTCTCTTCGGCGAGGGATGTTTTATGTGGCGAGGGAGCTTGCTCCCGCTGGGGCGCGAAGCGGCCCCCTCATTTCCGATGCCAGATACAAGGGACTGCTTCGCAGCCCAGCGGGAGCAAGCTACCTCGCCACAACAGCATCCTTGCCCACGAGCAGGGAGCGACTTCAGCCTTGCGCCTGCGCCTCTTCATGAGCCTGGCGCAGCCGCTCGCGGCTATTGGTCAGGTGCAAGCGCATGGCCGCACGGGCCGCGTCGGAGTCCTGGCGGGCGATGGCTTCGTAGATTTCCTCGTGCTCGCGGCTCAGGCGATCCATGTAGTGCTGGTGGTCGTCGTGGGCCAGGCGCGCCGAGTTCAGCCGGGTACGCGGGATGATGCTGGTGCCCAGGTGGGTCATGATGTCGGTGAAGTAGCGGTTGCCGGTGGACAGGGCGATTTCCAGGTGGAAGGCGAAGTCCGAGGCCACCGCGTCGCTAGCGTGGGCGGCGCTTTCCTTCAAGGCGTCGAGGGCGGCGCGCATCGTCGCCAGTTGCTCGTCGCTGCGGCGCTGCGCCGCGAGCCCGGCGGATTCCACTTCCAGGCTGATGCGCAACTCCAGGATCGCCAGCACGTCCCGCAAGGTGACCACGGTGGCCGGGTCGATGCGAAAACCGCTCGGGCTGGGCGTGTCCAGCACGAAGGTACCGATGCCATGGCGGGTTTCCACCTGGCCGGCGGCTTGCAACCGGGAAATCGCCTCGCGCACCACGGTGCGGCTGACGCCATGGGCTTCCATGATCGCCGACTCGGTGGGCAATTTATCGCCGCGCTTGAGCAGGCCGTCGCGAATCTGCTCGGTCAGCACCGTCACCAGCTCCTGCGCCAGGCTGCGGCGCTTGCGGGGAAGGCGGGGTACGTCGATCGGGTTTTCCATTGTGTCTGTGTCTCGGCAAGCGGCTGAATGACAACATCATAGCGCAACGTGGTTGTACGATCACCGTGGGTGCAGTGGCGTGTCGGGTGCTGACACCGAGTCGCCTTCATCGCGAGCAAGCTCGCTCCCACATTGGATCGGTTACGTACTTAAATATCATGATCAACACAAATCCAGTGTGGGAGCGGGCTTGCTCGCGAAAGCGGTGTGCCAGATACATCAATATCAACTGACCCACCGCCTTCGCGAGCAAGCCCGCTCCCACAGGTTTTGCGGTGTTTAAGCGGTCACGGTGCGCTCCACCAGTTGGCCATTTTCAATACGCACATGTCGCGGATGGAAACGTTTCAAACTGCTTCGGTGCCCGACGCTGACGATGCTCAAGCCCGGCAACTGGTCGATCAGCGCCTGGTACAGCGTTGCCTCGTCTTCTTCGTCCATCGCCGACGTGGCTTCGTCCATGTACAACCATTGCGGTGCATAAAGCAATGCACGGGCAAAGGCCAGGCGTTGTTGCTCGCCGGGCGAGAGCATGCGCTGCCAGTGGTTACTTTCATCCAGCCGCGGGATCAGGTGCGGCAGGCGGCAGGTTTCCAGCACCTGTGCATAACGTTCGTTGGGGTAGACGTCGCCAGCCTGTGGATAACTCAACACTTCCCGCAGGCTGCCAATGGGCAGATAGGGCTTTTGCGGCAGGAACAGGTAACGCGCCGCCGGAAGCCGGATCGTCCCGTGCCCCGCAGGCCACAAATGCCCCATTGCGCGAAACAGGGTCGATTTGCCACTGCCGGAACGACCGCTGAGCATGACCCGCTCGCCCGGCGCCACACTCATATCGGCGTTGTCGAGCAGATGACGACCGTCGGCCAGATCCAAGCCGAGGTTATGAACCGCCAACGCGCTCCCCTGGTTCTGCACATCGATGGCCGGCACGCGGTCTTCGTTGTCACTCATGGCCTGGCGGAAGCTCAACAGACGATCACAGGTGGCGCGCCACGCGGCAAGGTCGGCGTAGGCGCTGATGAACCAGCTGAAGTTCTCTTGCACATTGCCGAAGGCCGAGTTGATCTGCATGAGCTCGCCCAGCTGGATCTTGCCGGCGAAGTAGCGCGGCGCGGCAACGATGAACGGGAAGATGATCGCGATCTGGCCGTAGCCGGAGGTGAAGAACGTCAGGCGCTTGGACACCCGCATGATGTCCCAGAAGTTATGCCAGACCAGGCCGAAGCGCCCGCTCAGGCGGCGGTTCTCGTTCGGTTCGCCGTTGTACAGCGCAATGCTCTCGGCGTTTTCACGCACCCGGACCATGGAGAAACGCAGGTCGGCTTCGAAGCGTTGCTGGTTGTTGTTCAACCCGATCAGGCGTCGGCCGATCAGGTGCGTCAGCCAACTGCCCACCGCCGCATACACCAGGGCGCACCAGAACATATAGCCGGGAATGGTGTAGCCGAACACTTCGATGCTGCCGGACACGCCCCACAAGATGATCGAGAACGACACCAGGCTGACCACGGTGCGCAGCAATCCCAGCCCCAGGCCCAGGGTATTGGTGGTGAAACTGTTGAGGTCTTCGGAAATCCGCTGGTCCGGGTTGTCGGTATAGCCGCCCTGCTCCAGCCGGTAGTAATTCTTGTTGCCCAGCCAGCGGGCGAAATGCTGCTCGGTGAGCCAGGCCCGCCAACGAATGGTGAGCATCTGCGTGAGGTACAAGCGGTAGACGGCGCCGAGAATCGCCACCGCCGCGATGCCGCAGAAATACAGGATCAACTGCCAGAACGCCGCGCTGTTCTTCTCCTGCAGGGCATTGTAGAAATCCTTGTACCAACTGTTGATCCACACCGAGATCGCTACGCTGAACAGCGACAGCGCGATGACAGCGATCAACAGCGTCCAGGCCTTGCCCTTCTCCTCACTGCGCCAGTACGGCGTGGTCATTTGCCAGACACGGCGGAAAAACTGCCCGCGCACCGCGTCATTGACCGCGGAATATTCAGCGTTCTGATTCATGGTTAAGGCTCGATAAAGAAAAGAACAGACTCGGGCCGATCATATAGAGCAACGACCCGATGTGTCGCGGGGGTGGACAACATCTGTTCAGCGCAGGTTCAGCGACGCACGGGGCGCTTCTGCAATTTGCGCTGCAGAGTCCGCCGGTGCATGCCCAGGGCGCGGGCGGTGGCGGAGATATTGCCTTCGTGTTCGGTCAGCACCCGCTGGATGTGTTCCCATTGCAGTCGGTCCACCGACATGGGGTTTTCCGGCACCAGGGTGTCGAGGTCGGCGTGCTCGGACAACAGCGCCGCCAGTACATCATCAGCATCCGCCGGCTTGCACAGATAATTGCAGGCACCGCGCTTGATGGCCTCGACCGCGGTGGCGATGCTCGAATAACCGGTCAGGATCACCACGCGCATCTCCGGGTCCAGCTCCAGCAACTTGGGCAACAGCACCAGGCCCGAATCGCCGTCCATTTTCAGGTCCAGGGCGGCATAGTCCGGCAGGTCGGCCTGGGCGATGGTCAGGCCCTCTTCGGCAGAACCTGCGGTGCTGACGCGAAAACCGCGGCGGGACATGGCCCGGGCCATGACGCGGGTGAAGGTGGCGTCGTCATCCACCAGCAACAGGTGCGGCAGTTCTTCGCCGTCGACTTGGATCTCGTCACTCATGTTTCGTCTCCTCGGTCGGCATGGGGCAGGCGCAGCTCGGTGAGCGTGCCGCCTTCCTCATGGGGGTAGAGTTTCACCGAGCCGCCGGCGCGTGTCACGCTGGCTTTGCTCAAGAACAGGCCCAGGCCGAAACCTTTGCCCTTGGTGGTATAGAACGGCTTGCCGATCTGCTCGGCAATCGCCAGCGGCACACCGGCGCCGTGGTCGCGAATGCAGATGGTCAGTTCATAAGCGTTCCAGTCCAACGCCACTTCCAGGTTGTCGGGACAGGCATCGGCGGCATTGTTCAGCAGGTTCAACAGTGCCTGGGTCAGGTCCGGCGGCGGCGCCATGCGCGGTACCACGCCCTTGCCCAGGCACTGGAAGCGATAACTGGCTTCCGGGCGCATCAGGTGCCAGCGGTTCAGGGCATCGTCGAGCCAGAAGGTCACCGCCTGCATGTCGATGTCCAACCGGCGATTGGCCTCGGCGGCACGCACCAGGTATTGCAGGGTTTCCTTGCAAAGCTTGACCTGGTCCTGAAGTACGCTGAGATCGTCCTGCAGCGCCGGGTCGTGATGGTCCTGGCGCATTTCCTTGAGCAGCACACTCATGGTCGCCAGCGGTGTGCCCAGTTCATGGGCGGCACCGGCGGCCTGGGTCGCCACGGCCAGCAATTGCTCGTCCCGCAGGCCCTCTTCACGACGGATGGCCCGCAGCTCTTCCTGGCGGCGTAACTCCTCGGCCATGCGCGCGGCAAAAAACGTGATGACCGCCGCCGCCAGGGCAAAACTCAGCCACATCCCATAGATCTGCAGGTTTTCCCGGGCGATGGGGAAGGTTTCCAGCGGGTAGAACCGCACCAGCAACAAGGTGTACAGCGCCAGAGCGATGCCGGAAAGGATCAGCGAAAACCGCCACGGCAACGTCACGGCGGCGATGGTCAGCGGTACCAGGTAATAAGAAACGAAGGGGTTGGTGGAGCCGCCGGAGAAATACAGCAGCGCGCTGTGGATAAACAGGTCGCAAGCCAGTTGCACGGCATATTCCAGCTCGGTCACCGGCCACGAGGCACGCAGGCGAATCGCCGTCAGCGCGCAGAGCACGCTGGAACAGACCAGGGTGATCGCCAACTGCAGCCAGGGCAGCGGCAGCAAGTCGAACCAATAAGCGAGCCCCACGGAGCCGGCCTGGGCCGCCAGGACCAGAATACGGATGAATGTCAGGCGCCAGAGGTTCTGGCGGGAAGCGGAAGTCATTTGCAAAGGGGCGAGCATGAGCTCTCCTGATGAGCGCTCCAGGCGGATCGCACGGAGTATAACCAAGGCGGGGGTTGCAGCGGCAGCTATGCGGCAAAGCGCCACAGCTCTCAATGCTGCATATACCCCTTGTGGCGAGGGAGCTTGCTCCCGCTGGCCTGCGCAGCAGGCCCAACCCCGGCGCCGCGTTGTGTCAGATGAATGGAGCCGCTGCTTTTAGGGCCGCTTCGCGCCCCAGCGGGAGCAAGCTCCCTCGCCACGGGGCTCTTCATTGGCTTCAGGTATCTGTATAGAAGTTGTAACTGTGCGAACCCACCCATAAAAGCTAGAGTCTTATCCTTCACGCAGGCCCGGACCTCACCCCTGCGCCTCATCCCAAGGAGCTTTCATGCACACGTTCAGTCGCCCCGCCGCCCTGCTCGCCTTCAGCCTCGGCACCGCCGCCAGCCTGCCGGCCCTGGCCGCCGATGAGCTTCATTACAACCAGATTTCCCTGCGCGCCGAAGTCAGCCAGGAAGTGGCCCGCGACCTGATGATCGTGACCCTCTACACCGAAGAACAGAACACCGACCCGGCCAAACTCGCCGCCGCGATCAGCACCACGGTGAACAAAGCCATCGGCCAGGCCAAAGAGGTCAAGGACATCACCCTGCGCCAGGGCAGCCGCAACAGCTACCCGATCTACGACAACAAGGGCCAGAAAATCACCGGCTGGCGCGAGCGCGCCGAACTGCGCCTGGAAAGCGCCGACTTCGCCGCCCTGTCCAAACTCACCGGCGAGCTGCTGGGCGACATGAAGATGGGCGGCATGGACTTCGCCATCGCCACCGCCACCCGCCAGAGCAGCGAAGACGCCCTGCTCAAAGACGCCGTCAACGCCTTCAAGGCCCGCGCTCAACTGGCCACCGAAGCCCTGGGCGGCAAGGGCTACAAGATCGTCAACCTGAACTTCAATACCAACGGTTATCCACAACCCTTCATGCGCGCGCCAACGATGATGATGAAAAGTGGTTCCATGGATGCTGAATCCGTGACGCCTGACGTGGAAGCGGGTACCAGTAAAGTGATCATGACGGCGGATGGGGTGGTTGAGGTGTTGAAGGAGTAACGGATGCCTGATCGTTCCTCCGCTCCGGCGGGGGAACGATCGAACCACCTTTACTTCAGCAAAGGCACAGCCGCCTGTGCGAGTTGGGTGAGCAACTCAATATCTCGCTCGTCGCGTGCGCCATCTTCGTTTAAATCGGTTTTTATACCCACCTTGTCGTAGCGCCCATCCTTCAGGGAAGAAGCGACAAAGGTGAGCAAGTAACTCTTGTTGTCACGAAAAAACTCGAGCCGAACCTCCGGGCTTTCGTCTTTATCGAAGTCTTTAAGAGATATACGGATTTCTTCGGCGGCCATCGCTACACCTCCTCCATGGATTAGCTCAATACGGCATCGCCGCTTAGCAGCGCGCCTGTTGCTACCTTATAACCATGCCTCCAAAAATCTACTGTCAGAAGTATCAGGTGTACGTCCGCACAGTAGAGCCTAAGGAGAATCGAGCATGCTTTGTGGCGAGGGGATTTATCCCCGCTGGGCCGCGAAGCAGCCCCAACAGCAGCGACTCAATCTGTCTGACACACCGAGGTGTCAGGTTTGGGTCTGCCGCGCAGCCCAGCGGGAGCAAGCTCCCTCGCCACGTGGTTAGGTGTTCGACGAGACGGAAGCGCCTTGCTTCAACCGGTGAATCGGGTACACCCGAAAAAACAGGTCGGCTACAAGGCCGCCTTCGCGAGCAAGCTCGCTTGTATGTTTAGACTTGAAGGGGTGGGCGGGACTAAAAGCTCGATTCCGACTCTAGCCAGTACGGACCGTGGGAGACTTCTCGTCCCGCCCCTTCTACCTAAAGCGCCGATAAGGAATTCATCGGTAAAACCGACGATAGAGGCAAGCCAGCGCTACGGTAGACCCCGACAAGCATTTAAACCCTAGCTCCGAGGATTCGAGATGACAATCCTTACCTCCTCAACGGTTATCGGTATTGATGTAGCCAAGGCCGAAATCGTCGCTTATCGCGAAGATCTGAACAGCACTCAAGTGATCGACAACACCCGCGAAGCTATTGG
>NZ_FPJC01000047.1:0-10378 GCF_900119265.1 Pseudomonas sp. NFACC04-2 | reverse complement strand
GAGGCGGCCTTATAGCCGACCTGGCTCTTCCGGTCCTAGTGCGATCCCATTGTGGGAGCGAGCTTGCTCGCGAAGGCGATGGCACAGTCGATGAATATGTTGAATGCTCCGGCCTCTTCGCGAGCAAGCCCGCTCCCACAGGAGAAACGCGATCACCCAGAACCAGGTCGGCTATCAGGCCGCCTCGCGGTGGACGTTGATCTCGGAGCCCCGTTAACCACGATGGCCGAACGCAGGTATTGCGTAGTGGGCATCCCGGCATGGATGCCGGGATAGCCGCGCTGGGCCATGGATGGCCCTTCGCGGCGGGCCCACGGAGCAATGCCGGAGTGAGGGCACACCGAGCCAAAGCGAGGTGCCAAGTGGTGGGGCAGAAGCGTTTTGCTTACTTTTGCGCTTCTCAAAAGTGAGCCGCCGTCAGGGCGGAACCGCCAGCGGCCGCAACCGCAGAAACGGATATACACACCACCCTCACAGTCAACCAGGCTTTTGTGGGAATGGTCGGACAAAAATTTGATTCAAAAAGAATTTTCCGACGAGTTCTGGCGGTTGCCGGGTGGGAAGAACTCTGGCTAACCTTTCCCGGTCGCTGCCAATTCAGCGTCCGGGCGTCGCGGCCCGAAAAACTTGGTAATCCATTCCCTCTTTGGAGTACCGCAATGAGTGACAAACCCCTACCACCTTCAGAAACCAATAACGCTTCTCCTGACTCCAGCCTTAACCCAAAAGGGCTTGATGAAGCCGCCAAACGCGCCCTCGACTATTACCTCGGCCCAAAGCCCGAAGCCAAAAAGAAACCCGCCTCAAACCAGCTATTCACTGTCGTGGACGGCATCGACACCGAATGCCTCCTCACCAACCTCAGCGAAACCCTGGCCTCAGCCAACGCCACGATCAGCGACCTGGCCTTCGAACTTGAAGGCTCGCGACGGCATGTTGCCTTGGGGGTACAGCAGTTGATTGAGCTGAGTGAATTACTGGCCAATCGTGTGCTGGACGAGCGGGTACCAGTGCCGGAGGGCTAGAGAGCTGTGGCGAGGGAGCAAGCTCCATCGCCACAGGTTAAGTAGGGGCTTGAGGACCGCGCTTTAATCCAGCCCCAACTTCTTCAACCGATACCGCATCGACCGAAACGACAACTTCAACCGCTGCGCCGCCGCCGTGCGGTTCCAGCGGGTTTCCTCCAGGGCTTGGAGGATGAGTTTACGTTCGACGTCTTCGAGGTAGTCTTCCAAGTTGTCGACCTGCATCAAGTCGGGGTTGCCCGCCTCAGTGCTGCCATTGCCCTCGGCCAGGCGCAGGTCCTCGGCTTCGATCTGCTGGTGTTCGCAAAGGGTGTGGGCGCGCTCGAGCATGTTCTCCAGTTCCCGCACATTACCTGGGAAACGATAGTGACGAAGGGCCTCCAGGGCCTGGGGATGGAGCTTCACTGCCGGACTGCCGGTGCTGGCCGCCAGCCGCTGAAGCATGTGATTGACCAGCGGTTCGATGTCTTCGCGGCGTTCGCGCAAGGGCGGGACGCGCAATTCGATGACATTCAGCCGGTAATACAGATCCTGGCGAAAGCGCCCGGCGGCCACTTCGCCGTCCAGATCCTTGTGGGTGGCGCAGAGGATTCGCACATCCACCACTTCCTCTTGCTGGCCGCCCACGGCGCGCACGGCCTTTTCCTGGATGGCTCGCAACAGCTTGACCTGCATTGCCAGGGGCAGGTCGGCCACTTCATCGAGGAACAAGGTTCCGCCATGAGCCGCCTGGAACAGTCCGGGCTTGTCTTCGATGGCGCCGCTGAAGCTGCCTTTGCGGTGGCCAAAGAACTCGCTTTCCATCAATTCAGTGGGAATCGCCCCACAGTTGACCGGCACAAAGCTCTGGTTGGCACGGGGGCCTTGTTCGTGGATCAGCCGGGCGACCAGTTCCTTGCCGCAGCCTGATTCCCCACTGATGTACACCGGTGCCTGGCTGCGGGCGAGCTTTTCGATCTGTTTGCGCACGTTGCGCATTGGCGGCGAGTCGCCCAGCAGGCAGCGCTCGATGGTGCTGGGCGGTGTGGCGACCGGAGGCAGGCGCAGGGCGCTGGTGACCAGTTCCCGCAGCCGACCCAGGTCGACCGGCTTGGTCAGGAAATCGAAGGCGCCGGCCTTGAGGGCGTCGATGGCGGTTTCCAGGCTGCCATAGGCGGTGATCATCGCCACGGGCAGCTGTGGATAACGTTGCTGGATGTGCTGCACCAGCTCCAGGCCGGTGCCATCGGGCAGGCGCATGTCGGTCAGGCACAGGTCGAAGGCATCCCCTGTCAGCAAGGCTTGGGCCTCGGCAAGGTTCTTGGCGCTGCGGGTGTCGAGTTTCATCCGGCCCAGGGTGATGTCCAGGAGTTCGCGGATGTCCGGTTCGTCATCGACGATCAGGATTCGTTGCCGTGAGCGATTATTCAAAGCTGTTTCCGTCCGTGAGCAAAGGTGATGCGAAAGCAACCGCCGCCTTGGCGTGGTTTGAAGTCTAGGCGGGCTTGATTGCTTTCGCACAGCTCACGGGACAGATAGAGCCCTAGGCCGGTGCCCTGGCTACTGGTGGTGAAGAAGGGTTCGAACAAATGCGCCTGCTGATCGGGTGATACACCGGGGCCGTTGTCGATGATGTCCAGTGTCGACAGCTGGCTGTGGGGGTCGATGAACAGTTTCAACCAGGCCTGTGCCTGTTCATGGGCCATTGCGCTGTGGCGCCAGGCGTTGCGCAGCAGGTTGTCGAGTACCTGGGTGAGCTGGTCGGGGTCCATCAGCGTGGTGTAGTCCCCCGGGTCGATGCTCAAGTGCAATCGCTGGTGTTCGGCCATGCTTTCGCGGGCCTGCCGGACGAATTGGTCGAGCCAGGTGCGCAGGTCGAGGCGCTGGGGTGTGGTTTGTTGGCGGCGAGACAGCTGCAGAACGTTTTCAATGACGCGATTCATTCGTTGGGAGTGATCTTGAATAATCTGCGTCAGACGTCGATCCGCGTCGTTCAGTTCCTCGGATTCGCGCAGCAATTGCGCCGCGTGACTGATGGCGCCCAAGGGGTTGCGGATTTCATGGGCGATACCGGCAGTAAGGCGTCCGAGGGACGCGAGTTTCAACTGCTGGGCCTGCTGGGCAACCTGGGCCAGGTCTTCAAGGAACACCAGAATTTGCTGCTGATCGTGATGCCCCAGGGCGATGAAGCTCGGTTGCAGGGTCAGGCCCGTGCCGGTAACGGTCAGGCTGGACGGGCGCAGGCTGGGGTTGTTTCGCCACAATTGCAGGCGTTCGACCAGGGCGGTGGAGTAATCGTCGAGCTGCTGGCCGACCAGATCGTGCATGCCCAGCAGGTTCAGCGCGCTTTCGTTGGCCAATTGCACCCGGCGCTCACGGTCAAGCACCAGGATACCGGTGCGCATGCGTTGCAGGATCAAGGCGTTGAGCGCCTCCAGGCCGATCACTTCGCTGGCTCGTTGCTCAGCCAGGGTTTCGCTGGCTTCCAGGCGTCGGGTCAGGCCTTGCACCAGCAGCGCGGCGGCAAAGCACAGTGCCCCGAGGGTGCCGGCCTGCAAATAGCTGCTGGGACGGTTCGAGTCGCTCAAGCCAAGAAACAAGCTCGATCCGACGATGCCGAGGGTGGCAACGGCCGCGATCAACAGGCCGATCCGGCCTCGCAGCAGCGTGTTGCCGATGGCCACCGAGACAATGAGCAGGTTGCCGATGGCACTGGGCACGCCGCCGGCTGCGAAAAACAGCCACGAAAGCAACAGCACGTCGGTGAGGGCCAGGCCGAACAGCCGGGCAGGGCGGCGCGTGTTCTCAAGGAACACCACCAGCAGGATGTTCAGCACCAGGTACAACCAGCTGCCGCTGCGCAGCAGGTCGTCGTCGGCGAACTCCAGCAGGCGGTTGTCCATGTTGCTGGAGATCAGCAGCACCAGGGTGATGCCGATACTCAGGCGGTACAGGTGATAGAGGCGCAGCAGGCGCTGCGTCTGTTTGACGCGTGGGCTTGAGGCCTCAGCGCTCACGATTGCCCGGGCCTTGCTCGAGATGAGCCTGGCTGCAATACCATTGTTGTTCGAGGGCTAGCGCCCGGTCACGGGGCAGGTGTACGCCGCATTGGGCGCAGCGCACCATGGGCGGTGCGTCCTGCTCCGGAGTGGAGCGCGATGCCCGGGGGCCGCTTTTCACCCCGCGAAAGATCCATATGGCGGCGGCAACGACAGCGAACAAGATCAATAAACGAAGCATGATAGGCGGCTTTCTGGCGAGTGATCAGGCAGTTTAGCCAAGGACTGGAACGGCGCACAGCGCAATAAAGGCCAGGCACAAAAAAGGGAGACCGCTGGGTCTCCCTGTTTACTGATGCCTTGGCCTCAGTCGAACATGCCGAAGGTCATGTAGCTGAACCAGGAACGGTCGGTGGACTCGTTCTCGGGCTCTTCTTCTTCGATCACGTCGCCATTTTCATCTTTGGGCTTGAGTTCGTTCGGGATGGCTTCCTTGGCATCCTGGAATTGACGTTGTACGTCCTGGTTAGCGCGGGTTTCGCCCGGCGGCAGCGGTGGACGGGATTCGATCAGGCCCAGGGTCGCCTTGCTCAGCCACGAACGGTTGTCTGCTTCGTCGACCCGTGGGGTGAACTGGCCATCGACCAACGACGGGTGATCCGGGTAGTTCAGCTTGAGGGTTTCCAGGCTGGTGGCCGCCAGGTCGTCCAGGTGCAGGCGCTGGTAGGCTTCGGTCATCACCGCCAGGCCATCACCCACCGAAGGGGTTTCCTGGAAGTTTTCCACCACGTAGCGGCCACGGTTGGCGGCGGCGACGTAGGCCTGACGGGTCAGGTAGTAGTCGGCCACGTGGATTTCGTAGGAAGCCAGCAGGTTGCGCAGGTAGATCATGCGCTGCTTGGCGTCCGGCGAGTAGCGGCTGTTGGGGAAGCGGCTGGTCAGTTGGGCGAACTCGTTGTAGGAGTCGCGCGCGGCGCCCGGGTCACGCTTGGTCATGTCCAGCGGCAGGAAGCGCGCCAGCAGGCCGACGTCCTGGTCGAAGGAGGTCAGGCCCTTGAGGTAATAGGCGTAATCGACGTTCGGGTGCTGCGGGTGCAGACGAATGAAACGCTCGGCGGCGGACTTGGCGGCTTCCGGCTCGGCGTTCTTGTAGTTGGCGTAGATCAACTCCAATTGGGCCTGATCGGCGTAGCGACCGAACGGATACCGCGACTCCAGCGCCTTCAGCTTGGCGGTGGCGCTGGTATAGCTGTTGTTATCCAGGTCGTTCTGCGCCTGTTGGTACAGTTCGACTTCGCTCAGGTTTTCGTCTACGACTTCCTTCGACGAGCAAGCAGCAGTCAATGCGAGGATGGCGATCAGCAGCAGGTGTTTCACTTGCATGGCGGCTTGCGTCCCTATGACGGCCGCTGTCTTGGGCGGGGCCGTCCTGTTATGATGAGCGCCCCGTTGAAAGCCTCGGGGCAAAAGACGCCGTATTTAACCACAAGCGCGCAGCCGAAACCAAAGGCTGTGCCGACGCCCAGTCCGAGCATGTCCGATAAAATAGAACTTCGCGCAGAGGTGCCGTCCGAATTGGGCGGCCAACGCCTCGATCAAGTCGCCGCACAACTCTTTGCCGAGCACTCTCGCTCGCGCCTTTCCGCCTGGATCAAGGATGGCCGCCTGACTGTGGATGGGGCGGTGATTCGTCCGCGCGACATCGTCCATGGCGGCGCCATCCTAGAACTGACTGCCGAGCAGGAGGCCCAGGGAGAATGGGTCGCCCAAGACATTGCCCTGGACATCGTCTATGAAGACGATGACATCCTGGTGATCAACAAGCCTGCGGGCCTGGTGGTGCACCCGGCGGCCGGTCATGCCGACGGCACGCTGCTCAACGCCTTGCTTCACCACGTACCGGACATCGTCAATGTGCCCCGTGCCGGCATCGTGCATCGCCTGGACAAGGACACCACCGGCCTGATGGTGGTGGCCAAGACCATCCAGGCGCAGACACAGCTGGTCACACAGCTGCAAAGCCGCAGTGTCAGCCGCATCTATGAATGCATCGTGATCGGGGTCGTCACCGCCGGTGGCAAGATCAACGCCCCGATCGGTCGTCACGGCCAGCAGCGCCAGCGCATGGCGGTGATGGAAGGTGGCAAGCAGGCGGTCAGCCACTATCGTGTGCTGGAGCGTTTCCGTTCCCACACCCACGTGCGGGTCAAGCTGGAAACCGGTCGTACCCACCAGATCCGTGTGCACATGGCCCACATCAACTTCCCGTTGGTGGGCGACCCGGCCTATGGCGGTCGTTTCCGCATTCCGCCAGCCGCCAGCCAGACCATGGTCGAATCGCTGAAGAATTTTCCGCGCCAGGCGCTGCACGCGCGTTTCCTGGAACTTGATCATCCGACGACCGGCAAACGCATGAGCTGGGAATCGCCGTTGCCGGATGATTTCGTCTGGCTGCTGACGTTGCTCAAGCAGGACCGCGAGGCGTTCGTCGGATGAGTGCCTGGCTGACACCCGACTGGCCCGCGCCGGCCCGGGTCAAGGCCTGCGTCACCACCCGCGAGGGCGGCGTCAGCCTGGCGCCGTTCGACAGCCTTAACCTGGGCGACCATGTGGGCGACGACCCCTCCGCCGTCGCCGAAAACCGCCGTCGTCTCATTGATCAATTCGTCATCACTCCGGCCTGGCTGCAGCAGGTCCACGGCATTGCCGTGGCCGAGGCTGACCCGACCCGGGTGGCGACCGCCGATGCCAGTTGGACCGCCACGCCGGGTATCGCTTGCACCGCAATGACCGCCGATTGCCTGCCGGTGCTGTTCTGCAACCTTGCCGGCACCCGCGTCGCGGCGGCCCATGCCGGTTGGCGTGGGCTGGCGAACGGTGTGCTGGAAGCCACCCTCGACAGCCTAGCCGTGCCGGCGAATGAAATCCTGGCCTGGCTCGGCCCGGCCATCGGGCCGCAAGCGTTCGAAGTCGGGCCGGAAGTGCGTGAAGCCTTCACCGCGCAACTGCCTGAAGCGGTAAAAGCCTTTGCCGCGAGCCCCAATACCGGCAAGTTCCTCGCCGACATCTATCAGTTGGCCCGCTTGCGGCTGGCGGCGCGCGGTGTCAGCGCGGTGTACGGTGGCGGCCTCTGCACCGTGAACGACCCACGTTTCTTTTCCTACCGGCGCAACCCGCGCACCGGTCGCTTTGCCTCGCTGATCTGGATCGAGCGCTAGACTTCCCTGATCTGCATCAAGGCTGCGCTGCTTGAAACTTCCAGAATCGACCACATCTATAAGGGTATCTGGCAGGTTTCTTCATTCAGGATGTGTTTAGGTCCGGCCTGCTCAAAAGGAAGGTGACCCATGCGTATTGATCGTTTAACCAGCAAATTACAATTGGCCCTGTCCGACGCCCAGTCCCTGGCCGTCGGCCTGGACCATCCCGGTATCGAACCGGCGCATTTGATGCAAGCCATGCTCGAACAGCAGGGCGGCTCCATCAAACCCCTGTTGATGCAGGTCGGCTTTGACGTCAACAGCCTTCGCAAAGAACTGGCCAAGGAGCTCGACCAGTTACCCAAGATCCAGAATCCGACCGGTGACGTAAACATGTCCCAGGATCTGGCGCGACTGCTCAACCAGGCCGACCGCCTGGCCCAGCAGAAGGGTGACCAGTTCATTTCCAGCGAATTGGTGCTGCTCGCCGCCATGGACGAGAACAGCAAGCTCGGCAAGTTGCTGCTCGGCCAGGGCGTGAGCAAGAAGGCCCTGGAAAATGCCATCAACAACCTGCGTGGCGGCGAAGCGGTCAACGACGCCAACCACGAGGAATCCCGGCAGGCGCTGGACAAATATACCGTCGACCTGACCAAGCGCGCCGAGGAAGGCAAGCTCGACCCGGTGATCGGTCGCGACGATGAAATCCGCCGCACAATCCAGGTGCTGCAGCGCCGCACCAAGAACAACCCGGTGCTGATCGGTGAGCCAGGCGTGGGTAAAACTGCCATTGCCGAGGGCCTGGCCCAGCGGATTATCAACGGCGAAGTGCCGGACGGTCTCAAGGGCAAGCGCCTGTTGTCCCTGGACATGGGGGCCTTGATCGCCGGTGCCAAGTACCGTGGCGAGTTCGAAGAACGGCTCAAGGCCTTGCTCAATGAACTGTCCAAGCAGGAAGGGCAGATCATCCTGTTCATCGACGAACTGCACACCATGGTCGGTGCGGGCAAGGGCGAGGGTTCGATGGACGCCGGCAACATGCTCAAGCCTGCATTGGCCCGGGGCGAGTTGCACTGCGTCGGCGCGACCACGCTCAACGAGTACCGCCAATATATAGAGAAGGATGCGGCGCTGGAGCGGCGCTTCCAGAAAGTGCTGGTGGAGGAGCCGAGCGAAGAAGACACCATCGCCATCCTGCGCGGCCTTAAAGAACGCTACGAAGTTCACCACAAGGTGGCGATCACCGATGGCGCGATCATCGCCGCGGCCAAGCTCAGCCACCGCTACATCACCGACCGTCAATTGCCGGACAAGGCCATCGACTTGATCGACGAGGCGGCCAGCCGCATCCGCATGGAAATCGACTCCAAGCCCGAAGTGCTGGATCGGTTGGAGCGGCGCCTGATCCAGCTCAAGGTCGAGTCCCAGGCACTGAAGAAAGAAAGCGACGAAGCGGCGAAGAAACGTCTGGAAAGGTTGCAGGAAGAAATCGTTCGTCACGAGCGTGAGTATTCCGACCTTGAGGAAATCTGGAACTCGGAGAAAGCCGAAGTCCAGGGCTCGGCGCAGATCCAGCAAAAGATCGAACAGTCCCGTCAGGAACTGGAAGCGGCTCGCCGCAAAGGCGACCTCAACCGCATGGCCGAGCTGCAGTACGGGGTGATCCCGGACCTGGAGCGCAGCCTGCAAATGGTCGATCAGCACGGCAAGAGCGAAAACCAGTTGCTGCGCAGCAAGGTCACCGAGGAAGAAATCGCCGAAGTGGTGTCCAAGTGGACCGGCATTCCGGTCTCGAAAATGCTCGAGGGCGAGCGCGACAAGCTGCTGAAGATGGAAAGCCTGCTACACCAGCGCGTGATTGGCCAGGAAGAAGCGGTAGTGGCGGTCTCCAACGCTGTGCGCCGGTCCCGCGCGGGGTTGTCGGACCCTAATCGTCCGAGCGGCTCGTTCATGTTCCTCGGCCCGACCGGCGTCGGTAAAACCGAGCTGTGCAAGGCGCTGGCCGAGTTCCTCTTCGACACGGAAGAGGCCATGGTGCGCATCGACATGTCCGAGTTCATGGAGAAACATTCCGTGGCACGGCTGATCGGTGCGCCACCGGGTTATGTCGGCTATGAAGAGGGCGGTTACCTGACCGAGGCTGTGCGTCGCAAGCCGTACTCGGTGATCCTGCTCGATGAGGTCGAGAAGGCGCACCCGGATGTGTTCAATATCCTGCTGCAAGTGCTGGAGGATGGGCGCCTGACCGACAGCCACGGGCGCACGGTGGACTTCCGCAACACGGTGATCGTGATGACCTCCAACCTGGGCTCGACACAGATCCAGGAGTTGGTGGGCGACCGTGAGGCGCAGCGCGCGGCGGTAATGGACGCGATCTCTACCCACTTCCGCCCGGAATTCATCAACCGGGTCGACGAAGTGGTGATCTTCGAGCCGCTGGCCCGGGATCAGATTGCCGGCATTACCGAGATCCAGTTGGGTCGTCTGCGCAGCCGCCTCACCGAGCGCGAGCTGAAGCTGCAGTTGAGCGACGAGGCCTTGGACAAGTTGATCGCCGTGGGTTACGACCCGGTCTACGGCGCGCGGCCGCTCAAACGAGCGATCCAGCGCTGGATCGAAAACCCGCTGGCGCAGCTGATTCTGTCCGGGCGCTTCATGCCGGGCGAAACCGTGACCGGTACGGTGGAAAACGACGAAATCGTCTTCAACTGAAGGTCGGCTCTGCCGACGCTGGAAATGGCCTTGCCTTGCAAGGCCATTTTTTTCATCAGGCCGTTGAACTCAAAGGAAAAGGCTTGTAAAGTGCGCCCCGCAGTACGTCACCCCAAGGGCGACTTCTCACTGAGAAGGAATCCAAAATAAGTTGCAAATCATTGTCTTGAAAGCAATTTAAGGGGTTGACAGAGGTTTTGAAGATTGTAGAATAGCGCGCCTCAGACACACGAACGCAGCGATGCGTAAGGGTAGAAGAGGTTGAAGCTAGCTTCAATGTTGTAGCTTGAAATATCAGTTCCGTGATAGCTCAGTCGGTAGAGCAAATGACTGTTAATCATTGGGTCCCAGGTTCGAGTCCTGGTCACGGAGCCATTTCAATCGGGGTATAGCGCAGTCCGGTAGCGCGCCTGCTTTGGGAGCAGGATGTCAGGAGTTCGAATCCCCTTACCCCGACCATATT
>NZ_FPJC01000049.1:0-6976 GCF_900119265.1 Pseudomonas sp. NFACC04-2 | reverse complement strand
AAAGCAGGAGAGCACTGGCCTTTTTTAGGATTTCAATGTCCAGGTCTTTTTGCCTGAGCAACGCTTTGAGCTGCTGAATTTCACGCTGATCAGCGGTAATCGCCTTGGCGCCCACCGGGGTTGAACCCAACCGCTCCTTACGAACCTGATCGACCCAGCGGCGAAGCGCCGTGGGCCCAATATCCAGGCTGGCGCAGACTTCGGGAACTGACTGTCCCTCGTCCAGCACCATGCTGGCCGCTTTGAGTTTGAACTCACTGGAGTAAGATTTACGCATAACCAAAACACCTCAGATTTGGGCGCCATCATAGCGCCCGATTGAAGTGTCCAAAATCATTAGGCCAGTTCAAGCTCGCTCCCATAGGGTCCTGTATACGCAGCTCAAAGGTGGGAGCGAGCTTGCTCGCGATGGGGCCAGGCCAGGCGCCACTTTCCTCCACCCAAAAGAAAGCCCCCGATAAACCAGCGGTCTATCGGGGGCTTCTTTCAGCAGGCGCCTTTACGCGCCTACCGGCTCAGCTTATTGGCAAGCTTCGCAATCCGGCTCGTCGATCGCACAGGCCTTTGGCACTGGCGCAGGTCCTGCTGGAGCAGCCAGGACCGAATCGTCACCGTGGTTGCCGCCGCTGGAAACCGCGTTCAGCTTGCCGGTGTTGATGGTCGACTTCTCGGTGCTGGTGGCGGCCAGGGCGCGGAGGTAGTAAGTGGTTTTCAGGCCACGGTACCAAGCCATGCGGTAGGTCACGTCCAGCTTCTTGCCCGAAGCGCCGGCGATGTACAGGTTCAGCGACTGAGCCTGGTCGATCCACTTCTGGCGACGGCTGGCGGCGTCGACGATCCACTTGGTATCCACTTCGAACGCGGTGGCGTAGAGCGCTTTGAGCTCTTGCGGGATGCGTTCGATCTGTTGCACCGAACCGTCGTAGTACTTCAGGTCGTTGATCATGACCGAGTCCCACAGGCCGCGAGCCTTGAGGTCGCGAACCAGGTACGGGTTGATCACGGTGAATTCGCCCGACAGGTTCGATTTCACATACAGGTTCTGGTAGGTCGGTTCGATCGACTGCGACACGCCAGTGATGTTGGCGATGGTGGCGGTCGGTGCGATGGCCATGATGTTGGAGTTACGGATGCCTTTCTGCACACGGGCGCGAACCGGTGCCCAGTCCAGGGATTCGTTCAGGTCGACATCGATGTACTTCTGGCCGCGCTGGGCGATCAGGATCTGTTGCGAGTCCAGCGGCAGGATGCCCTGGGACCACAGCGAACCCTGGAACGTCTCGTAGGCGCCACGCTCGTCGGCCAGGTCGCAGGATGCCTGGATCGCGTAGTAGCTGACCGCTTCCATGGACTTGTCGGCGAACTCGACCGCGGCATCGGAGCCGTACGGGATGTGCTGCAGGTACAGGGCGTCCTGGAAGCCCATGATGCCCAGGCCGACCGGACGGTGCTTGAAGTTGGAGTTCTTCGCCTGCGGCACCGAGTAGTAGTTGATGTCGATCACGTTGTCGAGCATGCGCACGGCGGTGTTCACGGTGCGTTGCAGCTTGGCGGTGTCCAGCTTGCCGTCGACGATGTGGTTCGGCAGGTTGATCGAGCCCAGGTTGCAGACCGCGATCTCGTCCTTGTTGGTGTTCAGGGTGATCTCGGTGCACAGGTTCGAGCTGTGGACCACGCCCACGTGCTGTTGCGGGCTGCGCAGGTTGCACGGGTCCTTGAAGGTCAGCCATGGGTGGCCGGTTTCGAACAGCATCGAGAGCATCTTGCGCCACAGGTCTTTGGCCTGGACGACTTTGAACAGCTTGATCTTGTTGTACTCGGTCAGGGCTTCGTAGTACTCGTAGCGCTCTTCGAAAGCCTTGCCGGTCAGGTCGTGCAGGTCCGGCACTTCGGATGGCGAGAACAGGGTCCACTTGCCGTCGTCGAAGACACGCTTCATGAACAGGTCGGGGATCCAGTTGGCGGTGTTCATGTCGTGGGTACGACGACGGTCATCACCGGTGTTCTTGCGCAGCTCGATGAACTCTTCGATGTCCATGTGCCAGGTTTCCAGGTAGGCACAGACCGCGCCCTTGCGCTTGCCGCCCTGGTTGACCGCAACGGCGGTGTCGTTGACCACTTTGAGGAACGGCACGACGCCCTGGGATTTGCCGTTGGTGCCCTTGATGTACGAGCCCAATGCGCGAACCGGGGTCCAGTCGTTGCCCAGGCCGCCGGCGAATTTCGACAGCATGGCGTTGTCGTGGATGGCGCCGTAGATGCCCGACAGGTCGTCCGGAACGGTGGTCAGGTAGCAACTCGACAGCTGTGGACGCAGGGTGCCGGCGTTGAACAGGGTCGGGGTCGACGCCATGTAGTCGAAGGACGACAACAGGTTGTAGAACTCGATCGCACGGTCTTCGCGCTGCTTCTCTTCGATGGCCAGGCCCATGGCCACGCGCATGAAGAAGATCTGCGGCAGTTCGAAACGGATACCGTCCTTGTGGATGAAGTAACGGTCGTACAGGGTTTGCAGGCCCAGGTAGGTGAACTGCTGGTCACGCTCGTGGTTGATCGCCTTGCCGAGTTTTTCCAGGTCGAATTCGGCCAGGACCGGGTTCAGCAATTCGAACTCGATACCCTTGGCGACATAAGCGGGCAACGCCTTGGCGTACAGGTCGACCATTTCGTGGTGGGTCGCGCTCTCGGCGACTTCCAGGAAGCTCAGGCCTTCGGCACGCAGGGTGTCCATCAGCAGGCGGGCGGTCACGAAGGAGTAGTTTGGCTCGCGCTCCACCAGGGTCCGGGCGGTCATCACCAACGCGGTGTTGACGTCCTTGAGGGCGACGCCGTCATAGAGGTTCTTCAGGGTTTCGCGCTGGATCAGGTCGCCATCGACTTCTTCCAGGCCTTCGCAGGCCTCGGTGACGATGGTGTTCAGGCGGCCCATGTCCAGCGGCGCCAGGCTGCCGTCGGCGCGTGCGATGCGGATCGAAGGGTGGGCCTGGACCGGTGCGTCGGCCGGGGAGCGGGTGGCACGTTCCTTGGCGCGGGAGTCACGGTAGATCACGTAGTCGCGGGCCACTTTCTGCTCGCCGGCACGCATCAGGGCCAGTTCGACCTGGTCCTGGATTTCTTCGATGTGGATGGTGCCGCCCGAGGGCATGCGACGCTTGAAGGTCGCGGTGACCTGTTCGGTCAGGCGGGCCACGGTGTCGTGGATTCGCGACGAAGCGGCAGCGGTGCCGCCTTCAACTGCGAGAAACGCTTTGGTGATGGCGACGGTGATCTTGTCATCGGTGTAAGGAACGACAGTGCCGTTACGCTTGATCACACGCAGTTGGCCCGGCGCGGTGGCGGACAGATCCGGGCTCGAATCGGCGGCCAGCGGCGCGGTGCCCTGCGGGTTCTCGCGAGTTGTGTCGGTGTGCATGGGTGTCTCCACGTTCTTTATGTTTGTTTGGGCACCATCACGGTGCCCACCGTTCCGTCCTGAAGCACTACAACCGACTGGCGCCGGGCATAACAACTTCGGGACAGTAGGAAGCAGGCGTTTAATGCCGCTTCCATCCGAAGTTCTCAGGTTGCGAGCGAGGCTCGAAACCGGATTGCCGGGGTGGCAGCAATTGACTGCAACACCCGTACCGTTTCGGTCGTTTTCGACCTTGAAACAGCTGCCATCCGCAGGGGCGGTCTGGGCTTGGGGAAATGCGATGTTTCAGTTGAACAGAAGCAAGAAAAGCGCTTGAACTCCCTGCCCGACTTGTGTTTGGTTTTTAGCCTGAAACCCTACATGTAGGGATTTTTACGCGGCGGGCTACAAGATAATGCGTTTTTGGGGGGTATGCAACGTACTACCTGTGGATAAGCCTGTGCGTAATTTGTGTGCGAAACGTGGAACTGCTCTGTAGGCCGCGACCTAGCTGGAGTGGACCTTTTTTCACCGGTTTCGACGATCCGAAAACAGCCTGAAGGTTTTTTGCGGGCGCGGACCTTACCACATAAAACCCACCCGACCGAAACGCATTTGTCCGCTTGTTTTCTGTGCAGGCGACGTTTATACAATCGGCCCGTGTCTGGGTGTGTTTATCCCCCTTTAACATGACAAAAAGACGGGAAGGCGCAGGACCCAACCTGTGGGAGCGAGCTTGCTCGCGATAGCGTCGGAGCAGCAGCATGGAGGCTGATAGACACACCGCCATCGCGAGCAAGCTCGCTCCCACAGGGTTCGTGCTTTGTCAGTGATAGTGGCAACACGCCTCTCCTTATTTAGCTAATCAGCCAAAAGGTCCCCCAGTGGAACAAGAAGCCTGGCAGGTATTGATCGTCGAGGATGACCAGCGTCTGGCCGAGCTGACCCGGGAATACCTCGAAAGCAACGGGTTGCGTGTTGCCATCGAAGGCGACGGTGCGGTGGCGGCGGCGCGGATCATCGCCGAGCAGCCGGACCTGGTGGTCCTCGACCTGATGCTGCCCGGCGAAGACGGCTTTAGTATCTGCCGCAAGGTGCGCGAGCACTATGATGGGCCGATCCTGATGCTCACCGCCCGCACCGACGACACCGATCAGATCCAGGGCCTGGACCTGGGCGCCGATGATTACGTCTGCAAACCGGTGCGCCCGCGCTTGCTATTGGCGCGGATCCAGGCCCTGCTGCGACGCAGCGAGCCGGAGCCGAGCGTGGCGCAGAAGCCGCGGCGCCTGCAATTCGGCCCGCTGGTGGTTGACGACGCCCTGCGCGAAGCCTGGTTGCAGGGCAACGGTATCGAGCTGACCAGCGCCGAATTCGACCTGCTGTGGCTGCTGGTGTCCAATGCCGGGCGCATCCTGTCCCGGGAAGAAATCTTCACCGCCCTGCGCGGCATCGGCTATGACGGCCAGGACCGCTCCATCGACGTGCGTATTTCGCGCATCCGGCCCAAGATCGGCGACGACCCGGATCATCCACGGCTGATCAAGACCATCCGCAGCAAAGGCTACCTGTTCGTCCCCGAAGCTTGCGCAGACTTGGCGCCGTGAATTCGATCTTCCTGCGTATTTATGGCGGCATGTGCGCGGCGCTGGTGCTGGTGGCGGTCCTCGGTGTGCTGGCCCTGCACCTGCTCAACCAGACTCGCGGCGAGCAATACCGCGAGCGCCTGGCTCACGGCACGTTTTCGTTGATGGCCGACAACCTGCGGCCCATGAACGACACCGAGCGCCGCCGGGCGCTGCTGGTGTGGGAGCGCCTGCTGGGTATTCCTCTGGCGGTGCAGACCTTCTCCCAGACCGACCTCGATCTCGGCCAGCGTACCCGCGTACTGCGCGGCCAGGCATTGGTCGAGCAGACCGGGCCGCATGCGGCAAAAGTCTATCGGCTGGTCAATGAAACCGAACAATTGATGTTGGTCGGGGAAGTCCAGCAGATCAGCGAGCAACTGGCCCGCGCGACCATTTACCTGTTGGCCGATGAGCTGGTGCGCTACCCCGTGGCCGAGCAACCCAAGCGGCTGGCGCAACTGGAGCAGGAGAAAGGGTTTGGTTTCGACCTGCGACTCATGACCGCCGAGCAGGCCGACATGGATGAAGACCAGCGCCGTCGCGTGTCCGAGGGCGATACGGTGATGGCGCTGGGCAAGGGCGGCGATTCGATCCGGGTCTTCGCCGGCATGGTCGGCACACCCTGGGTCCTGGAGATCGGTCCGCTGTACCAGATGAACCCTTATCCGCCGCAATGGCTGGTGCTGATCGCGGCGCTGGGGTTGAGCCTGATCGGGTTGATCGTCTACCTGTTGGTGCGTCAGTTGGAGCGTCGCTTGCGCGGTCTGGAGTCGGCCGCCACCCAGATCGCCCAGGGCAGCCTGGAAACCCGGGTGCCGGCCCGAGGCGCCGACTCGGTCGGGCGATTGGCGGCGGCGTTCAATGGCATGGCCGAGCACTTGCAGCAACTGCTGGCGATCCAGCGCGAACTGGTACGCGCGGTGTCCCACGAATTGCGTACCCCGGTGGCGCGCCTGCGGTTTGGCCTGGAAATGCTCGGCAGCGCCACCACGCCCCAGGCCCGGGATAAATACCTGGCGGGCATGGACCACGACATCGAAGACCTGGATCGGTTGGTGGACGAAATGCTCACCTACGCGCGGCTGGAGCAGGGTTCGCCGGCCTTGAATTTTCAGCGGGTGGATCTGGATGCGCTGGTCAATCAGGTGATCGATGAGCTGGGGCCGTTGCGGGCCGGGATCACGGTCGAGCGTGGTCTATGCCTGTCGGCCGCCGATTGCGACGGCGCCTGGGTCGAGGCCGAGCCACGCTTTCTGCATCGTGCCTTGCAGAATCTGGTGGGCAATGCCATGCGCCACGCCCACTCCAAGGTCACGGTCAGCTACCAGGTGGGCCAGCTGCGCTGTCGGGTGGACGTGGAAGATGACGGGCCCGGCGTGCCGGAAGCGGCGTGGGAGCGGATTTTCAAACCCTTCCTGCGCCTGGACGACAGCCGCGCCCGCGCGTCGGGCGGTCATGGGCTGGGGCTGTCGATCGTGCGGCGGATCATCCACTGGCACGATGGCCGGGCGTTGATCGGCAAGAGTAAAAGCCTGGGGGGCGCCTGTTTCAGCCTGAGTTGGCCGAGGCATCAGGACAGGTCTTGAGAGAGGCGGTGCCTCATCGCGAGCAAGTTCGCTTGTATGTTTAGACTTGAAGGGGTGGGCGGGACTAAAAGCTCGATTCCGACTCTAGCCAGTACGGACCGTGGGAGACTTCTCGTCCCGCCCCTTCTACCTAAAGCGCCGATAAGGAATTCATCGGTAAAACCGACGATAGAGGCAAGCCAGCGCTACGGTAGACCCCGACAAGCATTTAAACCCTAGCTCCGAGGATTCGAGATGACAATCCTTACCTCCTCAACGGTTATCGGTATTGATGTAGCCAAGGCCGAAATCGTCGCTTATCGCGAAGATCTGAACAGCACTCAAGTGATCGACAGCACCCGCGAAGCTATTGGTCGCTGGCTCAAAACGTT
>NZ_FPJC01000050.1:0-6015 GCF_900119265.1 Pseudomonas sp. NFACC04-2 | reverse complement strand
CTGGTGGACGCCGACCACGGGCAAGCCCTGGCCTGCCTGAAACGGGTGGTCCTGGGGGGCGAGCCGATCCAGGTCGCCATGCTGGAAAAACTCGCCCAGCCACGGCCGACGGTGATCAACAGCTACGGGCCGACCGAGTGCAGCGACGTGGTCGCCTGGTACACCGCCGACAGCGATCTTGAGACCTACCGGCACCAGTCGATCCCCATTGGCCGGCCGATCCGCAACCTGCAACTGCATGTGCTGGACGCCCACGGGCAACTGTTGCCGGTGGGCGTGCCCGGCGAGATCCATATCGGTGGTATCGGTGTGGCCCGCGGTTACCTCAACTTGCCACAGCTCAGTGCCGAACGCTTCATCGCCGACCCGTTCTACGGCAAGGCCGACGCGCGCCTGTACAAGACCGGCGACCTCGGCCGCTGGCTGCCTGACGGCACCTTGCAGTACCTGGGGCGCAATGACGATCAGGTGAAGATCCGTGGGTTCCGTATCGAACTGGGCGAGATCGAAGCCAAGCTCGCCCAGCACGACGCGGTGAAGGAGGCTGCGGTGCTGGTCCGTGAGGATGTACCGGGGGAAAAACGCCTGGTGGCCTATTTCACCCAACACGCGCCGGACGAAGCGGCGGACCTCGACGCGCTGCGTACCTGGCTGCTGGCACAACTACCGACCTTCATGGTGCCGGTGGCCTATGTACGCCTCGACGCCATGCCGCTGACACCCAACGGCAAGCTCAACCGCAAGGTGCTGCCGGCACCGGACCTGGAGGCTTTCATCACCCGGGGTTACGAAGCTCCCATCGGCGAAACCGAAATCACACTGGCCCAGTTGTGGGCTGAAGTGCTCAACGTAGAGCGCGTTGGCCGTCACGATCACTTCTTTGAACTGGGTGGGCATTCCTTGCTTGCCGTCAGCCTGATGGAGCGGATGCGCCAAGAGGGTCTGGAAGCGGATGTGCGGACATTGTTCGAACAGCCCACGCTCTCGGAATACGCGGCAACGACAGAAAAAATGGAGATTGTCCTGTGAGTGTGATCGAACTGTTGGCGACACTAAAAGAAAAAGACGTACAGCTTTCAGTCAAGGGCGATCAGCTCGTGGTACGGGGCCGCAAACAGTCCCTGGGCGAGCCGGCGGTGCTGGCCTTGCTGCGCGAGCACAAAGCCGCGCTGATCGCGTTGATCCAGGCCGGGGAATACGATGACCGCAAGGCTGGCGAAATCGACATCCCAGCCAATGCCATCGCGCTCGGCTGCAGGCATATCACGCCGCAAATGCTGCCATTGGTGACGCTTGACCAGCCGGCCATCGACCGCATCGTGGCCACCGTGCCGGGCGGTGCGGCCAATGTGCAGGACATCTATCCGCTGGCGCCGTTGCAGGAGGGGATTCTTTATCACCACCTGACCGCCACCCAGGGCGACCCCTACTTATTGCAGGCGCACTTCAGCATCTCCCGGCAGGAGCGCCTGACGGATTTTGTCGACGCCTTGCAAAGCGTGATCGACCGCCACGATATCCTGCGCACTGCCATCGTCCGCGAGGGGTTGCAAGAAGCGGTGCAGGTGGTCTGGCGCGAGGCCCGGCTAGGGGTCAAGGACATCAGTGCCGACCTCGCCGAAGGTGACGTCATGGCGCAATTGCAGGCGCGCTTCGATCCTCGACACTATCGCCTGGACGTCAGCCAGGCGCCTCTGTTGCTGCTGGTGGTCGCCGAGGACCCAGTCAACCAGCGCTGGGCCGCCATGCTGCTGTTCCATCACATGGCCCTCGACCACGCTGCCCTGGCGGTCGTGCAGAGTGAAATGCAAGCCTACCTGATGGGGCAGGCCGGGCAATTGCAGCCGGCCGCTCCTTACCGCGACTATGTCGTTCGCACCCGACAGGCCGGCCAGCGCCAGGCTGACGAGACGTTCTTCCGCGAGATGCTGGGCGACGTCGAGGAGCCGACTTTACCCTTTGGCCAACAGGATGTACTGGGCGACGGCAGTGCCATCGAAGAAAGCCATCTGGCACTGGCCCCAGACCTCAGTCGCCGCCTGCGCACGCAGGCACGTCAGCTTGGCGTGAGCGCGGCAAGCATTTTTCACCTGGCCTGGGCGCAGGTGCTCGGCGGTGTATCGGGCCGTGACGACGTGGTGTTCGGCACGGTGATGCTCGGTCGCATGCAGGCCGGTGAAAGCATGACCCGGGCCCTGGGCATGTTTATCAATACCTTGCCGTTGCGCGTGGGTGTAGGTGCACAGAGCGTGCGCGATGGGGTGAAAAGCACCCATGCCGGGTTGAGCAGCCTGCTCAGTCACGAATACGCCTCCCTGGCCCTGGCGCAACGTTGCAGCGGCGTGGCTGCGCCGGCGCCGCTGTTCAGCGCGCTGCTGAACTACCGTCACAGCGCCAGCGCGGCGCATACCCCCGCGGCTGAAGTCAGCCTGGCCTGGGACGGAATGGAGGCCCTGGGCGCGGAAGAACGCACCAACTACCCACTGATCCTCTCGGTGGACGATTTCTCCGATGACTTCGCCTTGTCGGTGCAAGCCACTGCGCTGATCGGCGCGCAACGCATCGGCGACTACATGCAAGCTGCCGTTGAAAACCTGGTCAGCGCCTTGGAGTCTGCGCCCGGAGCGATGCTCAACAGCCTGTGGTTCCTGCCAGAATCGGAGCGTGAACGGGTGCTGCTGTCGTTCAACGACACCGACCGTGATTATCCGCGGGAACAACCGATTCATGCCTTGTTCGAGGCCCAGGCCGAGGCGCGTCCGGACATGCCGGCAGCGGTGCAGGGTGAGCAAGTCCTGACTTACCGCGAACTGGACAGCAAAGCCGGGCGTCTGGCCAGGCATCTGCTCGATCTTGGCCTGCAAGCGGGTCGAACCGTGGCGATCCTGCTGCCGCGCTCGCTCGATCTATTGGTCAGCCAGTTGGCCGTCCTCAAGTGTGCGGCGGTGTACGTGCCGCTGGACATCAACGCGCCCGCCGAGCGCCAGCAGTTCATGATCGAGGACAGTCACGCCGTACTGGCCTTGACCCACAGCCGCGAAGCCTTGGCGGCGGGCGTGCGTCGGGTGGACCTGGACAGCGTCGACCTTCCCGAGCCGGCGGCCCGTTACGGCCAGCAACCCGCATCGAGCGAAGCGCCGGCCTACATCATGTACACCTCGGGTTCCACGGGGACACCCAAGGGCGTGCTGGTGCCACATCGGGCCATCAGCCGGCTGGTGATCAATAACGGTTATGCCGACTTCAATGCCCAGGACCGGGTGGCCTTCGCCTCCAATCCGGCCTTCGACGCCAGCACGCTGGAAGTCTGGGCACCGTTGCTCAACGGCGGTTGCGTCGTTGTGGTCGACCAGGACGTGTTGCTGACGCAAGTGCGTTTTGCGGCGCTGCTGCAAGAGCAATCGGTCAGCGTGCTGTGGATGACCGCGGGCCTGTTCCATCAATACGCTGCCGGGCTGATGACGGCGTTCGCCCAGTTGCGCTACTTGATTGTCGGGGGCGATGTGCTGGACCCGGCGGTGATCGCCCGCGTCCTGAAGGACGGTGCACCGGCCCATCTGCTCAACGGCTACGGCCCGACGGAAGCGACGACGTTCTCGACCACCTACGAAATCCAGGCCATTGGCGAGGGCAGCGTCCCGATTGGCCGTCCCTTGGGCAACACCCGGGTCTACATCCTCGATACGCAGCAGCGACCCGTGCCCCAAGGCGTGGCCGGCGAGCTGTACATCGGTGGCCTGGGGGTCGCCAAAGGCTATTTGAACCGGCCGGACCTGACCGCCGAGAAATTCCTTCTCGACCCGTTCAGCCAGAACGCCCAGGCCCTGATGTACCGCACCGGCGACCTCGGACGCTTCCGGGAGGACGGTAATATCGAGTACCTGGGCCGCAACGACGGCCAGGTGAAGATCCGCGGCTTTCGCATCGAACCAGGGGAGATCGAAGCCCGCCTGGGGCAACACGCTGCGGTGAAAGAGGCGACGGTGCTGGTGCGTGAAGACGTTCCCGGCGAAAAACGCCTGGTGGCTTATTTCACCTTGCATTCAACGGATGACAGCGCGGACATCGAAGCCCTGCGCGCGCACCTGCAAAGCCGCTTGCCGGACTATATGGTGCCGGCCGCCTACGTGCGGCTCGATGCCTTGCCGCTGACCCCCAACGGCAAGGTCGACCGCAAGGCCCTGCCGGTGCCGGACCAGGCGTCAATCGTTACCCGGGGCTACGAAGCCCCGCTGGGCGACACCGAAATCACCCTGGCTCGCCTCTGGCAGCAAATCCTTAACGTCGAGCAGGTGGGGCGCCACGATCACTTCTTCGAACTGGGCGGCCATTCCTTGCTCGCTGTCAATCTGATCGAGCAGATGCGCCAGGTTGGCTTGAGTGCCGATGTCCGCGTGCTGTTCGGCCAGCCGACCCTAGCGGCACTGGCCGCGGCGGTGGGGGGCGGCAATGAGGTCGAGGTGCCGGCCAACGGCATCACCCCCGATTGTGAACGGATCACCCCGTCGATGCTGCCGCTGGCGACATTGACCCAGGAGGCGATCGACCGGATCGTCGCCGCGGTGCCGGGTGGTGTGCCCAACGTGCAGGACATCTACCCGCTGGCCCCGTTGCAGGAAGGTATTCTCTATCACCATGTCTCGGCGCTGCAGGGCGATCCCTACGTGTTGCAGGCACTGTTCGCCTTCCAGGACGAGGCTCGCCTCGAGGCCTTCGCCCAGGCGTTGCAAGGTGTCATCGACCGGCACGACATCCTGCGTACCTCGATCATGTGGGAGGGGTTGGAGCAGCCGATACAGGTGGTCTGGCGCAAGGCGCTGTTGAGCGTGGAGCAACTGCCGCTGGACGCGTCGGACGTCGATGCCGTGACCCAACTGCATGCACGTTACGATTCCCGTCATCATCGCCTGGACATTCGCCAGGCCCCGCTGATGTGCCTGCGTTATGCCCATGACCGGGCCAACCAGCGTTGGGTGGCGATGTTGCTGTTCCACCACATTGCCCTGGACCATACCGCGCTGGAGGTAGTGCAGCAGGAAATGCAGGCGCACCTGTTGGGCCAGGCCGGACAATTGGCCGCCGCGCTGCCGTACCGCAACTATGTGGCCCAAGCGCGCCTGGGTGTCAGCGAGGCAGAGCACGAGGCGTTTTTCCGCGAGATGCTCGGTGATGTCGACGAGCCGACCCTGCCATTGGGGTTGCAACAGGTGCAGGGTGACGGTCGCGGCATCGAGGAGGCCAAGCTGGAAGTGGATGCCGCTTTGAGCCGCCGCTTGCGGGCGCAGGCGCGGCAACTCGGGGTGAGTGCGGCGAGCCTGCACCATTTGGCTTGGGCGCAGGTGCTGGGGCGCCTGTCCGCACGGGAGGATGTGGTGTTCGGCACGGTCCTGATGGGGCGGATGCAGGCCGGCGAGGGCGCCGACCGGGTCCTTGGCATGTTCATCAACACCTTGCCGCTGCGGGTCAACCTGGATGAGCAGGGCGCCCGCGCCGGGGTCAAGACCACCCATGGGCGACTGACCGCGTTGCTCGGTCACGAACATGCTTCGCTGGCCCTGGCACAACGTTGCAGCCGCGTCGCCGCACCGGCCCCGCTGTTCAGTGCGCTGCTGAATTACCGGCACAGCGCGACCGGTTCGGCTTCAGTCGAGGCCATGAGTGCCTGGCAGGGCATGGAAATCCTGAGCAACGAAGAGCGGACCAATTACCCACTGACCCTGTCGGTGGATGACTTGGGCGATGGCTTCATGCTGAGCGCCCTGGTAGTGCAGGGCATCGGTGCGGCGCGCATCTGCGCCTACATGCACACGGCCCTGGAAAGTCTGGTGCAGGCCCTCGAACACGCGCCCCAGACGCCACTCAACCGCTTGGAGATCCTGCCGCAAAGCGAACGTAACCAGCTACTGGAGGATTTCAACGCCACCCAGCGCGCCTATCCACACGAGCAAACCGTCTTGGCGCTGTTCGAGGCCCAGGCCGCGTACCTGCCGCAGGCGATTGCAGCGGTGCACGGAC
>NZ_FPJC01000053.1:0-3334 GCF_900119265.1 Pseudomonas sp. NFACC04-2 | reverse complement strand
ACGCCACCGACCTGTTTGACGAAAGCACCATCGCCCGTTGGGGCCGGCACCTGCTGCACCTGCTCGACGCCCTGCTCGACGATGCGACGCAGCCGCTGGCGAGCCTGCCATTGCTGGACAATGCGCAGCGCCGGCAACTGCTCGGCGGTTTCAACCAGACCCACGCCCCTTTCCCCGAGGGCAGGCTGGTGCATGAGTGGTTCGAACAGCATGCGCAAGCCCAGCCACAGGCCATCGCGGTCCAGGCCGAGGGCACCCTACTCAGCTACGCCGAACTCAATGCCCGGGCCAACCGTATCGCCCACCGCTTGATCGCCGCCGGCCTGCGCCCGGATGAGCGTGTGGCGCTGCTGGTGGAACGCAACCCCGAGATGATCATTGGCATCCTGGCCATCCTCAAGGCCGGCGGTGCCTATGTGCCGCTGGACCCGAATTATCCGCAGGATCGCTTGCAGCACATGCTCAGCGACAGCTCGCCTCGGGTCCTGCTCAGCCAGGGTCTGCTGGTTGAACAACTGCCGCCATTGCAGATTACGCAACTGTTGCTGGACGACACGAGCGAAGGCGATGACCACAACCCACGGGTCGAAGGCTTGACCTCCCGGCACCTGGCTTACGTCATGTACACCTCCGGCTCCACAGGCAAACCGAAAGGGGTGATGCTCGAGCACCGCTCGGTATGCAACCAGATCGGTGCCTTGCAAGAGCGCTATGGCCTCAACCCTCGTGATCGCATCCTGCAATTCGCCACCATGACGTTCGACATGTCGGTGGAAGAGATTTTTGGTGCATTGCTCAGCGGTGCCACCCTGGTACTGCGCAGCGATGCCTGGATTGCCGGCACCGCTGCCTTCGCCACGCTGTGCGAACAACATGGGATCACCGTCGCTAACCTGCCAACGGTGTTCTGGCAACAGGTCAGCCGCGACCAACATGTGCCGCTGCCGACCTCGTTGCGCCAGTTCATGATCGGTGGCGAAGCGGTGGGCAAACAGGCGGTGAGCCAATGGTTCGCCCGCGCCGGCCATCGCCCGGCGTTGTTCAACGCCTACGGCCCGACCGAGGCCACCGTGAATGCCTCGATCCGCCTGATGGAAAGCGACCACGACGATTTCCGCTCCATCGGCACACCGGTGCGCAACACCCAGCTGCATGTCCTCGATGCCAACGGCAACCTCGTCCCGCTCGGGGTCGCCGGCGAGATCCACATCGGCGGCGTCGGTGTCGCTCGCGGTTACCTCAATCGCCAGGCGTTGACGGCCGAGCGCTTCATCGCCGACCCGTTCAGCACCGACCCGGACGCGCGCCTGTACAAGACCGGCGACCTCGGTCGCTGGCTGCCTGACGGCACCCTGCAGTATCTGGGACGCAACGACGACCAAGTGAAAATCCGTGGTTTCCGCGTAGAACTGGGCGAGATCGAAGCCGTCCTCGCGGGCTGTGCCGGTGTACGTGAAGCAGTGGTAGTGGCCCAGGAAAGCCAACCGGGCCAATCGGACAGCAAGCGGTTGATCGCTTACCTGTGCGGTGAACCGGTACCGGTGGAGCACTTGCGCAGCGTCTTGCTGGCGGCCCTGCCCGAATACATGGTGCCCAGCGCCTTCGTCCAACTCGAGGCCCTGCCACTGACGCCCAACGGCAAGCTCGACCGCCGCGCCCTGCCCGCGCCGGGCCAGGAAGCGTTCGTCAGCCGGGCCTACGAGGCCCCACGGGGCGAGATCGAACAGATCGTCGCGACGGTCTGGCAAGACCTGCTGGGTATCGAGAAAGTCGGCCGGCATGACCGGTTCTTCGAGCTTGGCGGGCATTCACTGCTGGCCGTGAGCCTGATCGATCGCCTGCGCCAGCATGGCCTGAGCGCCACGGTACGCACCGTGTTCACCGCACCCAGCCTGCGGGAAATGGCCCAGGCCCTGATTCGTAGCGATGAAACCTTGTTCCTGGCCCCGACCAACCGCATCCCGGCCGATTGCACGGCGCTGACGCCGGACATGTTGCCCCTGGTGGAATTGACCCCGGCGCAGCTGGAACGAATCGTCAGCGCCGTACCTGGCGGGGCCGCGAACATCCAGGACATCTACCCCCTGGCCCCCTTGCAGCAGGGCATCCTGTTCCATCATCTGCTGGGGCATGAAGGCGACGCCTATCTGGTGCGCTCGATGATCGAGTTCGACGACCGCCAGCGCCTCGATGCCTTCATCGCCACCCTGCAACAGGTGATCGACCGCCACGACATCCTGCGCAGCGCCGTGCATTGGGTCGGACAGCCGCAAGCGGTCCAAGTAGTGCAGCGCCAGGCCGGGCTGCCGATCCATCCCATCACCCTGGAAGCCGATGAGGACCCACGCGTCCAGCTGGAGCGCTTGAGCGATCCGCGCCACCTGCGCCTGGATTTGCAACAGGCCCCCTTGATGCGCGCCTGCATCGCCCAGGACCCGCAGTCCGAACGCTGGTGGCTGGCCTTGCTGGACCACCACATGATCAGCGACCACGTGTCCCTGGGCATCGTCCTCGAAGAAATCCAGCTGTTGATGCAGGGCCAGGGCGCCAATCTGCCGACGCCCATGCCTTATCGGGAGTTTGTCGCCCAGGTACTCGCCACGCCGCCCCAGGCCCATGAAGCCTATTTCACCCAACGCCTGGCCAGCATCGAGGAGCCCACCGCACCGTTCGGTGTGCTGGATGTCCAGGGCGATGGTGCCCAGGTGGTGGAGACCAGCGTGCGCCTCGACCGGGCCCTGAACCTGCGGATCCGCGCTCAATCGCGCCTGGCCGGGGTGACGCCGGCCGTGCTGTTTCATATTGCCTGGGCCCAGGTGCTCGCACGCTGCACCGGCCGCGACGACGTGGTGTTCGGCAGCGTGGTCGCCGGACGCCTGCAAGGTTCACTGGGCGCCGATCGGGCCCTTGGGGTGTTCATCAATACCTTGCCGGTACGGGTGCAACTGGCCGGGTTCAGCGCCAGGGCGCTGGTGGACGAAACCTATCGCGATCTCAGCGAACTGCTCGCCCACGAACAGGCCTCCCTGGCCCTGGCCCAACGTTGCAGCGGTGTTGGCGCGGGCCTGCCGCTGTTCACCACGCTGCTCAACTACCGCCACCAGACCGACGGCGGCTCGCTGGCCAACGAAGACCAGGTCCTGGCCTGGGACGGCGTGCGGTTCCTGAGCAACGAAGCGCGCACCAACTACCCGATCGAAGTGGCCGTGGCGGATGAAGGGGACGACTTCTCCGTGACCGCCCAATCCATCACCGGCATCGACCCGCAACGCATCGCCGCCTACCTCGCCCAAGCCGTCGCCGCGCTGGTCGAAGCCCTTGAACAGGCTCCCGA
>NZ_FPJC01000055.1:0-2700 GCF_900119265.1 Pseudomonas sp. NFACC04-2 | reverse complement strand
CTGCATCCACAACAGGCGGTTGACCACCCCGCCATGCTCGTTCATCACGCCCTTGGGCAGGCCGGTGGAGCCCGAGGTGTAGATGACATAGGCCAAGTGATGGGCATGCAGGCCTTCGACCGACGGATTGTCGGTTGGCTGCGTCGAGAACCCTTGCGCTTCATCCAGCAGCAGGGTTCGCGCCTGCGTCGCCGGCAGGCTCGCCTGCAAGGCACGTTGGGTCAGCACCACCATGGGCGCACTGTTCTCCAGCATGTAGGTCAGGCGCTCGTGGGGATAATCCGGGTCCAGCGGCACATACGCCGCGCCGGCCTTGAGAATCCCCAGCAGGCCCGCGACCATGTTCAGGCTGCGATCGGCGCAGATCGCCACGCGGTCGTCCGGGCGAATACCCAGTTCCAGCAGGCGATGGGCAATCTGGTTGGCCCGCTCATTGAGTTGCGCGTAGCTCAGTTGCGCCTCGTCGGAGACCACGGCGACCGCGTCCGGGCTAGCCTCGACCCGCGCTTCGAACAGGCCGTGCAAGGTCAGGCCCTGCGGGTAGTCGACCGCAGTGGCATTGAACGTTTCCAACAGGTGCTGACGTTCGGCCGCCGGCAGGCTCGTGAGGGCCTGCAATGGCGTATCCGGCGCATTCTCCAGGGCGGTGACCAGGCTTTCGAGCGTGGTCTGCACGTATTCACCGATACGCCGCGCACCGGTCCCGACCAGCGCCTGCACCACCAGGCTGAAACCCTCGCCTTCATCATCCACGGCCAGCGCCAAGGGGTAATTGGTACGTTCTTCACCGCCAATCGACTCGATGCCTTGCCACGCCGTCAGCGCCTGCGCGGTCACCTCGACCCCGCAATGACGATAGTTGAGCATCGAACTGAACAACGGCGTTGGCGCAACCACGCCACTGCACCGCTGGGCCAGTGCCAACGGAGCATGCTCATGGCCCAGCAGGCCGGTGAGCCGCTTGTGGGTCGCCTTCACCGCTGCGTATACACTTTGACCTGCCAGGCTCACCCGCAATGGCAGGGTGTTGATGAACATGCCCAGGGCCCGATCAGCCCCATCGCCGGCCTGCAGGCGACCCAACAGCACGGTGCCGAAGACCACGTCGTCGCGACCGCTGACACGGCCCAAAACTTGCGCCCATGCCAAGTGCATCAGGCTGGCCGCGCTGATGCCCAACTGGCGGGCCTGGGCGCGAAGACGACGGCACAGGCCCGCCTCCACGGCCAACTTCACCTCTTCCACGCCATTGCCATCGCCTTGCACGTCCCGCAGGCCGAACGGCAGCGTTGGCTCGTCGATGTCCCCAAGCATGTCGCGGAAAAACGCTTCATGGGCCTGTTGATCGACACCCAGGCGCGCCTGGGCCACATAGTTGCGATAAGGCACCGATTCGCCCAGTTCATGCACCTTGCCCAGCAACTGGGCCTGCATTTCACGCTCCAGCACTTCCAGGCCGGTATGGTCCAGGACCATGTGGTGGAACAGCAGCATGGCGACCCAACGCTGGTTGGCGACATCCTCGGCGATGGCCAGGCGCAACATCGGGGCCTGACGCACGTCCAACCGGTAATGCCGGGCATCGAAGCGCTCATACAGCCGGGCAACGGCATCGCCGGTCCCCGGGTCCGCGTCCAACTCGTCAACGCTGAGCCGAGCCTGCCGCCACACCACCTGCATCGGTTCGTCGAGGTTTTCCCAGACCATCGAGGTCCTGAGAATGTCGTGCCGGTCGACCACCCCCTGCAATGCCCGGGCAAAGTCATCCAGGCGGGCCCGGCTGTCAAACCCGAACAGCGTCTGCAGCACGTACGGATCACCCATTTTCGCCGTCAAATGGTGATACAGGATGCCTTCCTGCAACGGCGCCAGCGGATAGATCTCTTGCACGTTGCGCGCCCCTCCCGGCACGCTCGCCACGATCCGATCGATGGCCTCCTGGCTCAATGCAGCCAGCGGCAACATGGCCGGCGTGATGCGCTCACAGCCCTCGACGATGGCGCAGGCCGGCACCTCCACTTCGCGGTGCCCGCCCACCGCAGCGGCCAGCGCCTGCAGCGTTGGCTGGCTGAACAGCACACGTACGTCCACCGACAGCTCGACCTGGCGCATACGCTCGATCAGCCTCATCGCCAGCAACGAATGCCCGCCCAGCTCGAAGAAATTGTCGTGACGACCGACTCGCTCCACTTTCAGCAACTCGGCCCACATACCGGCCAAGACCTGTTCGATCTCGCCCTGGGGCGCCGCGTAGGCCTGGCTGGCGTAAGCCTCGGCGTCCGGCGCCGGCAGCGCCTTGCGGTCCACCTTGCCGTTGAGCGTCAATGGGAACGCCGGCAACATCACGAACGCCGCAGGCACCATGTACTCGGACAAGGTCACGGATAATTGCTCGCGCAACCCGGCCACGCTCAGCGTGACTTGCGATTGGGCAATGACATAGGCCACCAGGCGTTTCTCGCCGGTTTCATCGGCCCGCACCAGCACCACCGCGTCCTTCACGCCGTCACAGGCCGCCAGCTTGGCTTCGATCTCGCCCAGCTCGATGCGGAAACCGCGAATCTTCACTTGATCATCGTTGCGCCCCAGACATTCCAGGCTGCCCTCCGGCAACCAGCGGCCGAGGTCACCGGTGCGGTACAGCAGCGCGTCGGGTTCATGGCTGAACGGGTCGGCGATGAATTTTTCCGCGGTCAGGTC
>NZ_FPJC01000054.1:0-2984 GCF_900119265.1 Pseudomonas sp. NFACC04-2 | reverse complement strand
GTGGGGTTTCCCCATGTGAGAGTAGGTCATCGTCAAGATTAAATTCCGAAACCCCTATCTGCTGACGCAGGTAGGGGTTTTGTTTTGCCCGCAGGAAAGTCATTTTGTGTTTCTATGCAACTGTCTTGCGCATGGCTATCATGCGGGCCTCATTATCAGGGCGCAGTCCGCATGCTCACGTTGCTAAAACTTCTGAAGGATGGCCGCTTTCATTCGGGGCAAGCGCTGGGTGCTGCACTGGGCATCAGTCGTAGTGCTGTATGGAAGCAGTTGCAGCACTTGGAGGCGGATTTAGGATTGTCTGTTCATAAAGTTCGAGGTAGGGGCTATCAGTTGGCTAAGCCCCTGTTGCTTTTGGATGCAGCAGAGATCTGCGCAAAAGGCCTTCATGAGTGGCCTGTCCATATATTTGACTCTATCGATTCCACTAACGCCGAGGCGCTGCGTTTCATCGAGCGCGGAGGCGTGGCGCCATTCATGGTTTTGGCTGAGCGACAGATAGCGGGTCGTGGTCGTCGTGGCCGTAAGTGGGTCAGCCCATTTGCCGAAAATCTCTACCACAGCCTAGTGTTACGCATTAGTGGTGGCATGCGACAAATCGAAGGTCTGAGTTTGGTTGTCGGGCTTGCGGTCATGCATGTCTTGCGCGATATGGGGATCGCAGCGGCGGGGTTGAAATGGCCTAATGATGTCTTGGTGGGTGAGAAAAAGATCGCCGGCATTTTGCTTGAGTTGGTTGGAGATCCTGCAGACGTTTGCCATGTTGTTCTGGGCGTAGGGATCAATGTGAATATGCAATCGACTAATGAGGTCGACCAGCAATGGACATCCATGTGCCTTGAAGCGGGCAGAGATTTTGATCGAAATGAGCTGGTGGCCCGATTGGGTGCGAAGCTGCAGCAATATCTGGAACTTCATCGCGTATCGGGGTTTGCTGCGATCCAGTCGGAATGGGAGCAGTACCATCTTTGGCAGGGGCGGGCTGTGTCTCTGATTGCCGGTGTTAATAAAATTGACGGAATTGTGCTGGGCATTGATCACCAAGGTGCGCTGCGTTTGAAGGTAGATGGTGTGGAAAAAAACTTTAGCGGTGGTGAGCTCAGTTTGAGGTTGCGTGATGATTCTTGAGCTGGACTGCGGCAACAGCTTTATCAAATGGCGTGTTCTGCGCCTTGATGGGATAACGCCGGTCGAGGGTGGTGTGGTCGGCTCTGACGACGATTTGCTCGCGAGTCTGAATGATGCGAAGAAGTTCCAGCTCAAGAAGTGCCGTCTTGTTAGCGTGAGGACCCAGGCAGAGACAGATTCATTGGTCGCTTCGCTGATCGATGTGTTCGGAGTATCGGTCGTTCGTGCTGTGCCTGCCCGGGAAATGGCGGGTGTGAGAAACGGCTACGAGGATTACGAGCGGTTAGGCCTTGATCGATGGCTGGCCCTGCTGGGTGGTTTTCATCTCGCTTCGGGGGCGTGCCTGGTGCTGGATTTTGGTACTGCCGTCACAGCCGATTTCGTTGCTGCGGATGGTGGGCATCTGGGAGGGTTCATTTGCCCTGGCATGCCTCTGATGCGTAATCAATTGCGTACCCACACGCGGAAAATTCGTTATGACGATATAGCGGCCGAGCGAGCCCATGAGAGCCTTGCTCCAGGTCGTGCGACTGTCGAGGCGGTCGAGCGCGGTTGCATGCTGATGCTCAGGGGATTTGTCCTGACTCAGCTTGAATTGGCGGAGCAATATTGGGGAAAGGATTTCGTGGTGTTTCTTACTGGGGGGGATGCCAATCTGGTTTCCGGGGTCGTTCCAGATGCCAGGGTGGTACCTGACCTGGTTTTCGTTGGTCTGGCGATGGCCTGTCCTTTGTCTTGAGGTTTCTATGCGGTGGCTGTTTCTGTTGTTGCTGGTTTTGAATGTCTTCTACTACATCTGGCATCAGCAGGAGGCCCCGCTGCGTGCCAAGGATGTCACGCCGCTGAGTCTATATCGCGGGTCGCAACAGGATATTCATCTTTTGAGCGAAACGGCGGATGCCCTTGTCAGGCGCGATTCGGCTAAGCCTGCAGAGGTGCCGAAAACTTGTGTCTATCTGGGTGGTTTTACTCGTCCGGAGCAGTCCAGGCAACTTGAGCAGCGTCTGGCGGCTTTGGGTGTCGTAGGTCGCTCTGTAGTGTCGAGCGCGCAAAATCTACCTGAAGGAGGAGGGTTCTGGGTTCAGGTTTCCCAGGAAGGCGCGGGAAAGGTGAATGAAACGCTGCTCCAAAACCTTTCTAAAGAATTCAATGAGTTAAAACATAAAATAATGCCATGCGAAGGGGTTGCACCCGCAGGGTAGTTTGCATAGAATGGCGCCCGCTTCGCAGCGAAGACCTTTAAAGGTAAGCGATACGAAGCGACGTCAACGCAGCTAACCTCAGGTTTTTAATGAGAAAATGCTTGACAGAAGGCTGGCATGATATAGAATGCCGGCTCGCTTAGGAGGGGTTCCCGAGCGGCCAAAGGGATCAGACTGTAAATCTGACGTCTACGACTTCGAAGGTTCGAATCCTTCCCCCTCCACCATTTTTAGCGTGAGCTGCAAGCTCCGCGGGTATAGTTTAGTGGTAGAACCTCAGCCTTCCAAGCTGATGATGCGGGTTCGATTCCCGCTACCCGCTCCAAGTTTGCAGGTTGTGCAAAGTGTTTTGCTCTTGTAGCTCAGTTGGTAGAGCACACCCTTGGTAAGGGTGAGGTCAGCGGTTCAAATCCGCTCAAGAGCTCCATATTACAAGGCAGATATGCAAATATCTGCCTTTGTTTTAATGGCTTGTGTGACTCGCTAAATTCTTCTCCTAGGGGTGATTTCGATGGCTAAGGAAAAGTTCGAACGTAATAAGCCGCACGTCAACGTTGGTACCATCGGTCACGTTGACCACGGTAAAACCACGCTGACCGCTGCTCTGACCCGTGTCTGCTCCGAAGTTTTCGGTTCGGCCAAGGTTGACTTCGA
>NZ_FPJC01000056.1:0-2035 GCF_900119265.1 Pseudomonas sp. NFACC04-2 | reverse complement strand
GCCGCTTCCTGGCCGATGGCAACATCGAGTACCTGGGGCGTCTCGATCATCAGGTGAAGTTGCGTGGCCAGCGCATCGAGCTGGGGGAAATCGACGCGGCGCTGCTGGCCCAGGCCGGTGTTCGCGACGCCGCCACCTTGTTGCTGGATCAGCGCCTGGTGAGTTTCTGGTGCGGTGACGCCGATGAGGCGACCCTGCGTGCCGACTTGAGCGACAGCCTGCCCGTGCACATGCAACCAAGCGTTTTCGTGCAGCTCGACCGCTTGCCGCTCAACAGCAACGGCAAGCTCGACCGCAAGACTCTGGCCGCCGCGCCGCTGCCACACAGCCAAAGCGACCAGCCGCGCACCGCGCCGCGCAATGCCACTGAAACCGTGCTCTGCGAACTGTTCAGCGAGGTGCTGGGCTGTTCAGTCGTCGGTATCGAGGACCACTTCTTCCAACTCGGCGGCCACTCCTTGCTGGCCACCCGTCTGGTCAGCCGAGTCCGTGAGCGCCTGGGGGTATCTCTGCCCTTGCCGCTGGTGTTCGCCCAACCGACGGTCGCGGCCTTGGCCGCGCATCTGCGGGCGGCCTTGCCCGGTGAATCGATCCGCGTACAACCGCGCCCGGCGCAACTGCCCCTGGGCCTGGCCCAACGCCGGTTCTGGATGCTCAGCCGTCTGGTGCCGGAGTCCCGCGAATACCACATGCCGTTCGCCCTGACCTTGCGCGGCGAGCTGCAGGTCCAGGTCTTGCGCGAGGCCTTTGAGCAGGTCAGCCAGCGCCACCTGGTGCTGCGCAGCCGGATTGTCGAAGTCGACGGCGAGCCGCAACTGCTGATAGACGACCACGGGCCGGCGCTCGCGGTCACTCGCGCTGCAACCCAGAACTGGACTGCGGCCTGTGCCAACGCCCAGGACGAACTGATGACACCGTTCGACCTGGCCGCCGCCGCGCCTTGGCGCGCGCACCTGCTGCAACGCCAGGGCAGCGACGAAAACCTGTTGCTGGTGTGCCTGCACCACAGCGCCACCGACGGTTGGGCCATGCAGTTGCTCATCGACGAACTGACCCAGGCCTACGCCGCCGGCCTCAACGGGCAGTCGCCCGCGTGGACGCCGCTGGAGATCGACTACGTCGATTTCGCCCTGTGGCAACAGCACCCGGACACCCAGGCCCAGCGCAATACCAGCCTGGACTACTGGAAAAACCACTTGGGCCAGGACGACTACCAGCTCGACCTGCCCATCGATCATCCGCGCGGTGCCGAAGCCGATCGTCGCGCCCGGCAATTGAGCGTCCGCCTCGGCACCCAGCGTGCCGAAGCCATCCGACAGTTCGCCCGTCAGCGCGGCACGACCACCTACGTGGTGCTGGCCACGGCCCTGAGCGCACTGCTGGCCCGCTACAGCGGCCAGCGGGAAATTCGCCTCGGCACCCCGGCGGACCAACGTGACCACGCTCAAACCCAGACGTTGCTGGCCTGCCTGGTCAACACCCTGGTGATCCGCAGCGACGTCGACCAACGGGCCCCGGCCGAGCAATTGCTCGCCAGCCTCGAAGCCGACCTGCGCGCGGCCCAGGCCCATGCCGACCTGCCTTTCGCCACCCTGGTCGGTGCCATCGCGCAGAACCGCGACTTGAACCGCACGCCGCTGTTCCAGGTACTGTTCTCCCTCAACTATGGCCGCGTCGACAGCAGCCAATGGCCGGGGCTGAACGTCGAAGAGCAAATGCTGCCGGTGATCGACGCCAAGTTTGAACAGAGCTGGGAGGTCCAGGACGAGGGCAGCGACATGACGCTGGCCCTGGAATACCAATCGGCGTTGTACGACGAAGCGACGATGCAACGCTGGAGCGCGCAGTGGTGCGCGCTCCTCGACGCCCTGGTGGCAACCCCTGAGCGCACCCTGGTCGAACTGTTCCCGCAACAGCAGGACCAACTGCAACTGGACCGCTGGAACGCCACCGAGCGTCATTACAACGGCCCGACCGACCTGCATACCGCCCTGAGCCAACAAGCCGCCCTGAGCCCCAACGCCCCGGCGCTGGT
>NZ_FPJC01000061.1:0-1326 GCF_900119265.1 Pseudomonas sp. NFACC04-2 | reverse complement strand
CGTGATACCCGTAGCTTCGGTGTATGGTTTGAGCCCCGTTACATCTTCCGCGCAGGCCGACTCGACTAGTGAGCTATTACGCTTTCTTTAAAGGGTGGCTGCTTCTAAGCCAACCTCCTAGCTGTCTAAGCCTTCCCACATCGTTTCCCACTTAACCATAACTTTGGGACCTTAGCTGACGGTCTGGGTTGTTTCCCTTTTCACGACGGACGTTAGCACCCGCCGTGTGTCTCCCATGCTCGGCACTTGTAGGTATTCGGAGTTTGCATCGGTTTGGTAAGTCGGGATGACCCCCTAGCCGAAACAGTGCTCTACCCCCTACAGTGATACATGAGGCGCTACCTAAATAGCTTTCGAGGAGAACCAGCTATCTCCGAGCTTGATTAGCCTTTCACTCCGATCCACAGGTCATCCGCTAACTTTTCAACGGTAGTCGGTTCGGTCCTCCAGTCAGTGTTACCTAACCTTCAACCTGCCCATGGATAGATCGCCCGGTTTCGGGTCTATTCCCAGCGACTAGACGCCCTATTAAGACTCGCTTTCGCTACGCCTCCCCTATTCGGTTAAGCTCGCCACTGAAAATAAGTCGCTGACCCATTATACAAAAGGTACGCAGTCACCCAACAAAGTGGGCTCCCACTGCTTGTACGCATACGGTTTCAGGATCTATTTCACTCCCCTCTCCGGGGTTCTTTTCGCCTTTCCCTCACGGTACTAGTTCACTATCGGTCAGTCAGTAGTATTTAGCCTTGGAGGATGGTCCCCCCATATTCAGACAAAGTTTCTCGTGCTCCGTCCTACTCGATTTCACTTCTAAGATCCTTTCGCGTACAGGGCTATCACCCACTATGGCCGCACTTTCCAGAGCGTTCCGCTAAAATCAAAGAAGCTTAAGGGCTAGTCCCCGTTCGCTCGCCACTACTAAGGGAATCTCGGTTGATTTCTTTTCCTCAGGGTACTTAGATGTTTCAGTTCCCCTGGTTCGCCTCTTGCACCTATGTATTCAGTACAAGATAACCATCTTATGATGGCTGGGTTCCCCCATTCAGACATCTCCGGATCACAGTCTGTTTGCCGACTCCCCGAAGCTTTTCGCAGGCTACCACGTCTTTCATCGCCTCTGACTGCCAAGGCATCCACCGTATGCGCTTCTTCACTTGACCATATAACCCCAAGCAATCTGGTTATACTGTGAAGACGACATTCGCCGAAAATTCGATCTTGCTCAAAGAGCAACTCACAAATTTTACCTTAGCCTGATCCGTTACCAGTGAAAGTAACGTCCAGTCTATCTTTCTATCACATACCCAAATTTTTAAAGAACGA
>NZ_FPJC01000062.1:0-1204 GCF_900119265.1 Pseudomonas sp. NFACC04-2 | reverse complement strand
TTCAACTCGCGGTAGTTCAGGCGCTGTTCGCCACGGATCACCGCCACCGCCTCCGGCGTACGCTGGACCTGGGCCTCGAACAGACCATGAATCGTCTGCTGCTGCGGATAATCCGCCTCGGTGGCGTTGAACGTCACCAACAGCCGATCACGCTCCTGCGCTGGCAAGATCGTCAAATCAGACAATGACGTTCCAGCCGCACCCTCCAACGCCACGACCAGGCTCGTCAATGCCGCTTCCATATAGGCGCCGATCCGCCGTGCGCCGATTTCGACCACCGCCTGAACAGTCAGGCTGAAGCCTTCGCCGAGATCATCCACGGACAGCACCAGTGGATAGTTGGTGCGTTCTTCACCGCCCAGTTCCTCGATCCCTTCCCAGGTCGACGACGCTTGTAACGCATCAGGCTCGGCGACCGAATGACGGTAGTTGAGCAATGCACTGAACAAGGGCGTCGGTGCGACCACGCCACTGCAACGCTGGGCCAGCGCCAGGGAAGCATGTTCATGGCCCAACAGCCCGCTCAGCCGCGCGTGAGTCGCCAGCACGCCGTCGCGCACGCTTTGTGCACCGACTTGCACACTGATCGGCAAGGTGTTGATGAACATTCCCAAGGCGCGGTCGGCGCCTTCACCGCCCTGCATCCGCCCCATCAGCACCGTGCCGAACACCACCTCTTCGCGACCCGAAACCCGTCCCAGCACCTGGGCCCAGGCCAAGTGATACAGGCTCGCCGCACTCACGCCCAATTGACGCGCCTGCAGACGCAGAAGGCGGCTCAGCTCCGTCGAGATGGCCTGCTGGGCTTCCTCGATACTGCTGCCATCGCCACGGACATCCTGCAGGCCGAACGGCAGCGTCGGCTCGTCGATGTCGCCGAGCATCGCGCGGAAAAACCCTTCGTGCTCTTCACGACTCACGCCAAGGCATACCTGGGCCACATAGTTGCGGTAAGGCACCGCGTCGCCCAACTGACCGGCGTGGCCCTGCAAGTGCATCTGGATCTCGTGGCGCATCACTTCCAGCGCCGTGTGGTCGAGCGCCATGTGATGGACCAGCAGGGTCGCCAACCAACGCTGGTTGGCGGCGTCCTGGGCGAACCGAACGCGCATCAACGGCGCCTGGCGGATATCCAGGCGCTGGTGACTGACGTCGAAGCTCGCCTTCAACTGCGCGAGAATGTCACCCTCTTCATCGTGCGGGA
>NZ_FPJC01000063.1:0-1124 GCF_900119265.1 Pseudomonas sp. NFACC04-2 | reverse complement strand
GAGCGTCCGCACCTGTCTTTGAAATACAAAACGCCCGATGCGGTGCATCGGGCGTTAGGGTGAAACAGGTGTAAACCTATTTCAGGACTAGACAGTTCAATGAAAACTTGGAACGAACAGGCCATGAATCATTTGCGTGAAATCGCCCGAGCTCCCGGAGAGTTCAAACCCATTACCACAGACAAGGGGATTCCCTTCTTGGAAAAACGTTTGCCGGATGGTCGAGGTATACGTCTTAATATGAATGGAACATTCAAAGGGTTTGTGTATTGATAATGGCTACTGAATCTTATGAAGTTGTTTTTGCAGACGTGCCTGCAAAAAAATTGCTCGCACTATTGACAGCGATCGAAGGAAGCGCTGAAACGCTCTCGGATCTAAAACTCTCTGAGCCCATATTGGTTTCACGTGACGGGGGGTCTATAAAGAATTAATCGATGATTTTTTAACTTGTGAGAATGCTATCTGCCTATCAGAACTGCTTGGACGATTTAGGGTTGCATATGCGCTGTTGCTACCTTTGGTCCTGTTGAGGGTAGTTAAGTTTGGTGCGGTGACGGATGTCGAGTTGTCTTTTGATTGGGTTGACGAGCTCGATGCCGATGGTTTGATGGAAGCTATGCAGGTATACGCGGGAAATTTATGTAAGATTTATGAGGTGGCAGAGTTTTATGGAGGATTAGAGCCGGCCGTAGATATTGAAACTCGCTATTTCACTAACGATAAATTGGGGCCTTTGGCTATGAAGCGATAGTGAGAAAAGGGGCAAAGGGGCAAAGGGGCAAAGGGGACAGATTTATTTTATTTTTTGCTACGCTGAAAGCTTCCATGGAGGAGGAATCAAATATGCCCAGGATGGGACGTATTGTTTTACTGAATTACCCGCATCACGTAGTGCAGCGAGGCCATAACCGGCAGGTGGTGTTTGCGGCGGCAGAGGATTATCAGCGCTATCTCTCTGATCTGCGAGAGCTGAAAGATGCGTTCGGGGTGAAGGTCTACGCCTATTGCTTGATGACGAATCATGTCCATTTGTTGCTAGCTCCTGGGGAGTCAACCGCTGGATTGGGGCAATTAATGAAAGCACTGGCTGCCCGTGCGACGCGCTATCGCAATCGATTGGA